>NZ_JASCQJ010000019.1:0-70145 GCF_033043255.1 Clostridium lamae
TATTATAGTATTTTATTTTGGAAATAGATTGCTTCAACTATTTTATAAACTATATTTAAATAATATGGCATATGTAGATTCATTTATTAATAGCTTTAAGGTATTATTAGATTTAGATATAAATAAGATATTACAAGGCTTAAGTAACTTATTAAATAGTAATTTAATAATGCAAGGAGCTATAGTGACAGGAGAGGGAGTAGTTTCATATTTTTTAGCAAATATAATTGTTTATTTTATATTAACTGATAAAGTGAAAATATATAGTTTAATTAATAATTTATTTCCTAAAAGTTTTGTTGAAAATGTTTTTATTAAGAGTAAAAATTTAAGAGATGTATTTAAAATTGAAGTAAAACTAGTATTTTTAAGTGCTTTGATAATTACAATTGGCTTTCAAGTCTTAGGAATACATAATAGTTTGTTTTTTGGAAGCTTATGTGCTATTTTAGATATACTTCCTTTTGTGGGAACAACAATTGTTTTTATACCAATAATAATATACAATATTATAATGAAGAGGTACTTATTAGTAGTTGGATTGATTTCTTTATATTTTCTAGAAAGATTTACTAGAGAAATTTTAGAAGCAAAATTTTTAAGCAGCAAACTTGAAATTCATCCAATAATAGTAATAATATCTATTTATGTAGGGGTAAATATGTTTGGATTTATTGGTATAATAGCAGGTCCAATTTATAGTATTATAGCAAAAGACTTAATTTACAATAGTTAAGTTAAACTAGGAGGAAAAGATGAAAAACATTTCAATTTTAGGAGCTACAGGCTCAATAGGTACTCAAACCTTAGATGTAATTAGAAATTCTAATAATGAAATAAAACTAATTGGTATTAGTGCTAATTCATCTGTAAATAAAATAATAGAGATTATTAATGAATTTAATCCTAAATACGTAGCTATGATGGATGAAGCAAGTGCAAAAGAAGTTGAAGAATATTGTTTAACCAATAATTTAAATATCGTAGTGTACTCAGGAATAGAAGGATTAGAAAAAATTGCATCTTTAGAAGAAATAGATATGGTAGTAACTTCCGTCGTTGGCATGATAGGACTTAGACCTACACTTAAAGCTATAGAATCTAAAAAAGATATAGCACTAGCCAATAAAGAGACTTTAGTAGTTGCTGGTGAATTAGTTATGAAAAAAGCTAAGGAAATGAATGTAGATATTTTACCGGTTGATTCAGAGCATAGTGCAATATTCCAAGCTTTGAATGGGTATAATGAGAAGGATGTAAGTAAAATTATTCTAACTGCTTCTGGAGGTCCATTTAGAGGAAAGGATATTGATTATTTAAAGAATGTTTCAGTAGATGATGCATTAAAACATCCTAAATGGAATATGGGTCAAAAAATATCTATAGATTCTGCGACGTTAATGAATAAGGGCTTAGAAGTAATAGAGGCACATTTTTTATTTAACTGTCCTTATGAAGATATTGAGGTAGTTGTACATCCGCAAAGTATAATCCATTCAATGGTAGAATATAAGGATGCTAGTGTTATAGCTCAGTTAGGTTCAACAGATATGAAACTACCAATTCAATATGCAATAAATAAAAAAGAAAGAAAAAATGCAGTTGCAAAAAAACTTAATTTTTATGAAATTGGTACTTTAACCTTCGAAAAACCAGATTTAGATACTTTTAAGTGTTTAAAGCTTGCATATAAAGTCGGTATGGAAGGTGGCTTAGCTCCATGTATATTAAATGGGGCTAATGAAGAAGCTGTTGCCTTATTACTAGAAAGAAAAATTAAATTCCTAGATATACCTAAGATAATTGAAGAAGCACTAGAAGAATTTAAAGAAGAAAAAGCAAAAGAAATAACACTTGATAATATTATAGAATTAGATAAGAAGGTTAGAAAATATATAAGGGCTAGATGGAGTTAGGAGGAAAGTACATTGTATATAATTTATGCGTTATTAGGTTTTAGTTTACTTATAATAGTACATGAACTTGGACATTTCGTAATGGCAAAAGTAAATGGAATAAAGGTTGAAGAGTTTGCTATAGGTATGGGGCCTAAGATTTTTTCCACTGAAGGAAAAGAAACAAAATACTCAATTGGTTTGTTTCCTATTGGTGGATATGTTAAAATGTTAGGGGAAGAGGAAGATGTTCATGATGAAAGAAGTTTTTCCTCTAAATCACCACTTAGAAGAATTAGTGTGATTATAGCAGGAGCATTTATGAACTTTTTACTAGCTATAATTATTTTTACAGTAATTGTGAATAAGTTTGGTTATAGTTTGCCAAAGGTAAATAGTTTACTTGATAATATGCCTGCTATTGAGGCTGGATTACAAGAGGGAGATGAATTCTTAAAGGTTAATGGCAGTAAAGTATTTTCAGCAGATGATGTAAGTATTGGAATTAACTTGGCTAAGGATCAGCCAATAAATTTCCTGATTGAAAGAAATGGGGATAAAAAAGAAATTGTCGTTACTCCTAAGTTAGTAAAGGAAGATAACGTAGAAAGATATATGATTGGCTTTGGATTTGAAAGAGTAGAAAATCCAGGAATAGTTGAAAGTTTTAAGCAAAGCTTTAAAGAAACTTTAGCAGCAATTAATCAGACTTATAAAAGCCTTAAGATGATGGTTACTGGTCAGGTTAATTTTAAAACTGATGTTGGGGGTCCTGTTTCTATTATTAGAATGTCAAGTGAAGCCGCAAAAAATGGTATATGGAATCTTATGAACTTTATAGCTTTTATAAGCATAAATTTAGCTGTATTTAATATGTTACCATTCCCAGCCTTAGATGGTGGATGGACGGTAATATTAATTATAGAGCTTATAACTAGAAGAAAAGTTCCAGAAAAAGTTGTAGGGGCAATGAATTATGTTGGAATTATGCTTCTTTTTGGACTTATGATTGTGGTAACTATAAAGGATATATTATTCCCTATACAACTATAGGAGAGGTAATAAGATGGAAAGAAAGAAAACAAGAAAAGTTAAGGTTGGAACTTGCTATGTAGGTGGGGATGCACCTGTGTCTATCCAATCGATGACAAATACAGATACAAGAGATGTAGAAGCTACATTAGCTCAAATTAATACATTATATGAAGCTGGATGTGAAATAATAAGGTGTGCAGTTCCAGATAAGAAAGCTGCAGAGGCTTTAAAGGGAATTTGTGAGAAATCTCCAATTCCAGTAGTAGCAGATATACATTTTGATTATAAACTTGCATTAGCTGCTATTGAAAATGGTGTTTCAGCTCTAAGAATTAATCCTGGAAATATAGGAAAAATTGATAAAGTAAAAATTGTTGTTGAAGCTGCTAAAGCTAAAAATATTCCTATAAGAATAGGTGTTAATTCAGGGTCTTTAGAAAAGGAAATATTAGAGAGAGATGGAAAGCCAACAGCTAAAGGTTTAGTTGAATCAGCTTTAAAACATGTTAGGATATTAGAAGAATTAGATTTTTATGATATAGTTGTTTCCATAAAATCATCAGATGTAGTGATGATGATAGAAGCTTATAGATTAATGAGTGAAAGCTGTGATTATCCATTACACTTAGGAGTAACAGAATCAGGTACTCCTTTTAGAGGGACTATTAAATCAAGCATTGGGCTTGGAACACTTTTAGCAGAAGGTATTGGAGATACTATTAGAGTTTCTTTAACTAGTGACCCAATTGAAGAGATAAAGGTTGCTAAAGAAATACTAAAAGCACTTAAATTAAGAAAAAGTGGATTACAATTCATATCTTGTCCTACTTGTGGAAGAACTCAAATAAACTTAATAAAAATAGCACAAGAAGTAGAGAAAAGATTGGAAAGTATTAATAAAAATATTAAAGTTGCTGTTATGGGATGTGCAGTTAATGGACCTGGAGAAGCAAGAGAAGCTGATATTGGAATAGCTGGTGGAAACGGTGAAGGTTTAATATTTAAAAAGGGCTTAATAGTTAGAAAAGTTAAAGAGGAACATTTAATTGAAGAATTAATGAAAGAAATAGAAAATATGTAATGGAATTAATTGACAATGAATAATGAATAATTAAGGTGATATAATACTTAATAGTCATTTTGCATTGTCAATTTTCAATTTCTTATTATGCTTTTTAGAAGGGGGTGCTTTAATGAGTGAAAATGCTTTAAAACTTATAAAAAAGGAAATTAATAAAGAAGATACTTTAGAAGATAAAGAAATTAATATAATAAAATTTCAATTTCTGAAAAAGAGCAATGTTCTCAAAGTAGTCCTTAGAGGAAAAGATGGATTAAATAATGAGGAAGAGGATAAAGTAAAAAAAGCTATTAAGAAAGCTTTAAATGTTGATGTTAATATAGAGGTTCTTTTTTATAGAGATATATCTTCTTTAAGTATAGAAGAAATAGTCGAGAAGCATTGGCTTGAAGTTGTCGGAAATATATTAAATACAGTTCCATTATCAAAATCAGTTTTAACAAAAGGAATAAAAAAAATAGAAGGAAATTCTATTATAATATCTAGTGGATATGAGAAGATAAATGAGCATTTAAATACAAAAGGTGTACCAAATCAAATTGCTCTTAATATAGAAAGTATGTTTGGTATTAAGATAAAGGTGAAGTTGGAATATGATAGTAGTTTAGAACTCAAAAATAGTTACGAAGAAAAAATAGAGAAAGAGAGAGAAGTCTTAAAAGAAATATTTAGTGGAAGATCGATTTCAAAAGAAAGTACCAATAAAAGTGAAAATGCTGATGATAATAAAGGGCAAAAACCTAAGAAAACTTATGAAAAACGTGAATTTAAGAGAGAGCCAAAAAGTGAAAATAGCATATTAGGAAGATCCATAAGCCAAGAAGCTATATCAATTAAGGAAATTGATGAAACATCAGGTATAGTTGCGGTAATTGGTGAAGTATTTAAGACAGATATAATAGAAACTAAAACAGGGAAAACTATCCTTACCTTCTATATTACTGATTATACTAGTTCTATAACAGTAAAATGCTTTTTAAAACCACAAGAGACAGAAGAAGTATTAGATGCTGTGAAGAAAGGTCTATATTGCAAAGTAAGAGGAGAAGCTGTATATGATACTTATGCAAGAGAAGTAGTAATAATGGGTAGAGATATCTTGAGAATGAGCAAAATAGAGAGAATGGATGGCGCTGAAGAAAAGAGAATTGAGTTACATTGTCATACTACTATGAGTGCTATGGATGGCGTAACATCTGCTACTAAATTAATTGAGAGAGCTTCAAAATGGGGGCATAAGGCAATTGCAATTACAGATCATGGTGTAGTTCAAGCCTTTCCAGATGCACAAATAGCTGCAAAGAAAAATAAGATTAAAGTATTATATGGAGTAGAGGGATATTTAGTTAATGATGGTATTCCTATAGCTATTAATGATAAAAATGAAGATTTTAAGGATACATTTATAGTATTTGATATAGAAACTACTGGATTTTCACCGCATAATGATAAAATCATAGAAATTGGTGCGGTAAAGATTAGAAATAATGAAATAATAGATACTTTTAGTGAATTTGTCTATCCGAAGTGTAAAATTCCATATAAGATTACTGAATTAACAAGTATAACAGATGAAATGGTAATGGATGCAGATCCAATTGAAATTGTATTACCTAAATTTATGGAATTTATAGACGGATGTGCAGTAGTTGCTCATAATGCGGCCTTTGATACTGGGTTTATAAAGAAAAATTGCAATGATTTAGGCTTAGAATTTACATCTACTATTGTAGATACAGTACCGCTCGCAAGATTTTTATATCCTGATTTAAAAAGAGTAAAATTAAATTTAGTTGCTAAGTACTTAGGGGTATCACTTGAAAATCACCATAGAGCAGTTGATGATGCAAAGGCTACGGCAGAGATCTTTTTAATATCTATAAAAAAGATGGTAGAAGAGTTGAATATAAATAATATAAAAGAACTAAATAATGAGTATCTTCAAAAAATGGATATTAAGAAGGAAAAAACTTTCCATGTAATTATTTTTGCTAAAACTCAAGAAGGAATGAAAAACTTATATAAATTAATTTCCGAAGCCCATCTAGAGAATTTTCATAAGCATCCAAGAACTAGGAAAAGTAGATTGATGGAAATGAGGGAAGGACTTATTATAGGTTCTGCCTGTGAAGCCGGAGAAGTTTATAGAGCTGTACTAGATGGTAAATCTGATGAAGAAATTAAAGAAATAATGAGTTTTTATGATTATTTAGAAATTCAACCTATTGCAAATAATAGTTATTTAATAGAAAAAGGAAATGTTAAAGATGAAAATGAACTTAGGGCTTTAAATGAAAAGATATATAAATTTGGGAAAGAGCTAAATAAATTAGTAGTAGCAACAGGAGATGTTCATTTTTTAGATCCACAAGATGAAGCTTATAGAAGAATAATAATGGCAGGGCAAGGTTTTTCGGATTCTGATAATCAACCTCCTCTTTATTTAAAAACTACAGAAGAAATGCTTAAGGAATTTTCTTATCTTGGTCAAGATATAGCCAAAGAAGTTGTTATAACTAATCCTGGTATTATTGCAGACTCAATAGAGGTATTAAAACCAATACCTGATGAAACCTATCCACCTAAGATTGAAGGTGCTGATGATGAGATTAGAGAAATGACAATGAAGAAAGTTCACTCAATATATGGTGATCCATTACCAGAAATAGTTCAAAAAAGACTAGATAAAGAATTAAATTCTATAATTAATAATGGCTATGCTGTACTTTACTTAATTGCACAGAAGTTAGTTGCTAAGTCATTAGCGGATGGGTACTTAGTTGGATCAAGAGGATCTGTTGGATCTTCATTTGTTGCAACAATGTCAAATATAACTGAAGTTAATGGTCTTCCTCCACATTATGTATGTCCTGATTGTAAGAACTCTGAATTCTTTTTAGATGGTTCAGTTAGCTCTGGAGCGGATTTAGAAGATAAAAATTGTCCTAAATGCGGAGCTGAGTATATTAAAGAGGGGCATGATATTCCGTTTGAAACCTTCTTAGGATTTGAAGGAGATAAAGAACCTGATATAGACCTTAATTTCTCAGGAGATAACCAAGGTGATATCCATAAATATACAGAAGTTTTATTTGGTAAGGGGTATGTATTTAAAGCAGGAACTATAGGAACTGTGGCAGAAAAAACTGCCTATGGCTATGTAAGAAAGTATTTAGATGAGAGAGGATTAAGAGCATCAAGTGCTGAAATTGAAAGATTAACAATTGGTTGTACTGGAATTAAAAGAACAACTGGACAGCATCCAGGTGGTATTATGGTAGTTCCTAGTGATAATGAAATTTTCAATTTTACACCAATTCAGCGCCCAGCAGATGATTCTACCTCAGATGTTACAACTACACATTTTGACTATCACTCAATATCTGGTAGACTATTGAAACTTGATATACTTGGTCATGACGATCCTACTATGATTAGGATGCTACAGGATTTAACAGGAGTAGATCCAAAGACAATACCACTTAATGATAAGAAAGTTATTTCTTTATTTACATCACCTGATGCATTAGGTGTAACAAAGGAAGAATTAGGTTGTGAAGTAGGTAGTTATGGACTTCCTGAGTTTGGAACTAAGTTTGTTAGAGGGATGTTAGTAGATACTCAGCCTAAAAGTTTTGCTGACTTAGTTAGAATATCTGGTCTTTCTCATGGTACTGATGTATGGCTTAATAATGCTCAATACTTTATAAAAGAAGGATATACTACATTAAAAGATTGTATTTCTACAAGAGATGATATTATGGTCTATTTAATGTATGCTGGCGTACCACCTAAGATGGCATTTACAATAATGGAAAGTGTAAGAAAAGGTAAGGGGTTAACTGAAGATTTTGAAAAGACAATGAAAGAAAATAATGTTCCTGATTGGTATATTGAATCTTGTAAAAGAATAAAATATATGTTCCCTAAAGGGCACGCAGTTGCTTACGTAATGATGGCAGTGAGAATTGCATATTTCAAAGTTTATTATCCAGAAGCATATTATGCAACATATTTTTCTGTAAGAGCAGACGACTTTGACGCAGATTTAATATGTAAGGGACCTGGGGCTATTAAGGCAAAATTAGATGAGCTTTATGAATTAGGTAATAAGGTTACTGCAAAAGATAAAGGCTTAATTACAGTTCTAGAGCTTTCCTATGAACTTTATGCCAGAGGTCTTAAATTTAAAAGAGTAGATTTATATATTTCTGAAGCTACTAAATTTACTATAGAAGAAGATGGTATTAGACCTCCGATAAGCGCACTTCAAGGTGTTGGTGATAATGCAGCTAAAAGTATAGTTGAAGCAAGGAAAAATGGAGAATTTATATCAAAAGAAGATCTTAGAATTAGATCAAAAGTTTCAAAAACAGTTATAGAAACCTTAAGTAATCATGGATGTCTTGAAGGCATGTCAGAAACAAATCAGTTATCTTTATTCTAAACAAGTATAATAATTATATATAAGGGAAAGTAATAAGTATAATGGAATTAATAAATTGCTTACTACCCCCTTGTATTAATTAGGAAATTGTGTTAGGATTAAAAAGAAGTAATTTACTAATAGGCGAGAATTGTGAGTGGGAGTGAAAATGCCCGCTCTTTCTATTTAATTGCAACTACCATTTAGTTGCTTTTTTTATAGTAGCTACAAGGAGTAAAGCTTTAATAAAATTGAATATGAAGGAGGTTAATATGAAAGTTGATGCGTTATTAGAAAAAATTTATCAATTAGTAAGACCTGTTGCGGATGAATTAAATTATGAAATTTATCACATTGAGTATGTAAAAGAAAATGGAGAATATTATTTAAGGATATATATTGATAAAGATGGTGGTATAACTTTAACTGATTGTGAAAAGTTATCAAGAAGAGTAAGTGAAATTATGGATGAAGAGGATCCAATTACAGTTGCATATTTTCTTGAAGTATCATCTCCAGGTTTAAATAGAGGATTATTTACAGATGAGCATTATAGAAAACAGATTGGAAATGAAGTTCTTATTAGATTTGTAAAATCTTTTGAAGGTAAAAAAAATATTAAAGGCATATTAAGGGAAGTAAACGAAGATTCAGTTAAAGTTGAATATGAAACTGACAAACTAATTACTATTCCTAAAGATAAAATAAAATCAGCAAATTTAGAAGGGGAAATATAATAAGGAGGAAATTAAGATGAACCAAGAGTTTATAGGTGCTCTTAAAGAAATTGTAAAAGATAAGGGGATTAGCGAAGATTTAATTTTTACTACTATTGAAGATGCATTAGTTGCAGCCTATAAAAAGAATTATGCTAGTCCAACTACTTCTGCACAAAATGTTAAAGTAAGTATAAATAGAGAAACAGGCGAAATACATGTCTATGCTCAAAAAGTAGTAGTTGAAGATGTATATGATAATGTAACAGAAATTGGTCTGGAAGAAGCTAAGGAGATAAGTCCAAGATATGATCTTGATGACATTGTAGATTTAGAGGTAACTCCAAAAAACTTTGGTAGAGTTGCAGCACAGCTTGCAAAAGGAGTAGTTACTCAAAGAATAAGAGAAGCAGAAAGAAATATAGTATATTCTGAGTATAAGGAATTAGAGTATGATATTATTACAGGAACTGTTCTTAGAAAAGATAAAGGAAATGTTTTTGTTAATCTTGGTAGAATAGAAACTTCTATTGGACCAAATGAACAAATTCCAAGAGAAGAATATAAGTTTAATGAGAAAGTTAAACTATATGTTGTAGAAGTTAAGAATGGATCAAAAGGAGCTCAAATCTTAGTTTCAAGAACTCATCCAGGATTGGTAAAAAGATTATTTGAATTAGAAGTACCTGAAATTTATGAAGGTATTGTTGAAATAAAGAGCATTTCAAGAGAAGCTGGTTCAAGAAGTAAAATAGCAGTTTATTCAAACGATGAAAATGTTGATCCAATGGGTGCTTGTGTTGGACCTAAAGGAACAAGAGTACAAAATATTGTTAACGAACTTAAAGGTGAAAAGATAGATATTATTAAATGGAGTAAAAATCCTGAAGAGTTTATAGCTGCAGCTTTAAGCCCTGCTAAAGTATTAGAAGTTGTAGTTTCTGAAGAAAGTAAATCTGCTAAAGTTGTTGTAGATGATAATCAATTATCACTTGCTATAGGTAAAGAAGGACAAAATGTTAGACTTGCAGCAAAATTGACTAATTGGAAGATAGATATAAAGAGTAAATCACAAGCAGAAGCATTAAAAACAGAAGTTCTAGAAGATTTAGATGAAAAAATAGAAATTTTAGAATAATGGAGGATTTTTATGAAAGTAAAGAAAATTCCTTTAAGAATGTGCACAGGATGTATGGAAATGAAGCCTAAAAAGGAACTTATAAGAGTAGTTAAAAGTCCAGAAGGTGAAGTTTCTGTTGATTTAACTGGGAAAAAGTCTGGAAGAGGAGCTTATATTTGCAAAAATATAGAATGTTTAGAAAAGGCATTTAAAACTAAAAGACTTTCAAGAAACTTAGATATATCTATAGATGACGAAATATACAATAGATTAAGGAAAGAAATAAATGAATAATTTTTTTAACTTTCTAGGATTAACAAAAAGATCAGGTAATGTAATTGAAGGGTATAGTAAATGTGATGAAGAAAGAAATAGAAAAGCAATTTTTTTATTCATAATATCTAATGACGCTTCAAATAGTACTAAAAAGAAATTTAAGAATCATTGCTTAACAAAGAATATAGACTTTATAGAAGATTTTTCAAAAGAAGAATTAGGTTTTTCTATTGGAAGAGAAGAGGTAAAAATATTAGCCATTACAGACAAGAATATGGCTAAAAAGCTTTATACCCTTTATGAGCAAAACACCAAAATTTAATCGGGGGTGATTTTATTGTCAAAAATCAGAGTATATGAATTGGCAAAAGAACTTGAAATAAGTTCAAAAGAACTTATAGAATTATTAATGAATGAATTTAGCGTTGATGTAAAAAATCATATGAGCGTAATTGAAGACGAAGATGCGGAGTTAATTAAAGAATTATTAGGTGATAGAGAAGATACTAATAATAAAACAATAGTTGATGAGTATGAAGAAATATTAGCTGAAGAAGTTAATAATCAAGCTAAAAAGAAAAAGAGAAAGAGAAATGAAGATGCTACAGAAGCAATAGGAGAAGGTGGATCAGGAGTAGTTGAAATTGGAGAAACTATAACTGTAAAAGAGCTATCTGAAAAAATTGGAAGACCTACTGCGGATGTTATTAAAACACTTATTTTCACAGGTGTTATGGCAGGTATAAATCAAGAAATAGATTTTGCAACTGCAGAAAAAGTTTGTGAAAAATATGAATGTTTAGTAGTTAAAAAAGAAGAAAAAGAAGAATTAGAAGTAGTCGAAGAAGAAGATGTAGTAGAAGAAAATCTAGTTAAGAGACCACCTATAGTTACAGTTATGGGCCATGTTGACCATGGAAAAACATCTCTTTTAGATGCTATTAGAAAAGCAAATGTAACAGCACATGAAGCAGGTGGAATAACTCAGCATATAGGTGCATATACTGTTAATTTAAATGGAGAAAAGTTAACATTTTTAGATACTCCTGGACATGAGGCTTTCACAGCAATGAGAGCAAGAGGAGCTCAAGTTACAGATGTTGTTATTTTAGTAGTTGCTGCAGATGATGGAATAATGCCACAAACTAAAGAGGCTATAAGTCACTGTAAAGCTGCAGGAGTGCCAATCATTGTTGCTATAAATAAAATCGACAGACCAGGTGCTAATATTGATAGAGTTAAACAAGAATTAACTGAACATGAACTTTTAGCAGAAGACTGGGGTGGAGATACTATTTGTGTTCCAGTATCAGCAAAGACTGGTGAAAACCTAGAACAATTATTAGAAATGGTTCTATTAACAGCTGAAATGGCAGAACTTAAAGCTGATCCAAAGAGAAAAGCAAAAGGAACTGTAATAGAAGCTAAGCTTGATAAAGGAAGAGGAGCAGTGGCTACTTTACTTATTCAAAATGGTACACTACATGTTGGTGATTCAATATTAGTAGGTTCTACATACGGTAGAATAAGAGCTATGTTTGATGATAAAGGAAAAGCAATTAAAAATGCTGGACCATCAATACCAGTGGAAATCTTAGGACTTTCAGAAGTACCATCAGCAGGTGATAGATTTACAGTTGTTAAGGATGAAAAGACTGCTAGAAATATGGCTGAAATTAGAAAGCAAAAACTTAAAGATGAAAGCTTCCATTCAGCAAATAGAGTTTCTCTTGAAGATTTATATAATCAAATTCAAGAAGGAACTGTTAAGGAACTTGGAATAATAGTAAAAGCTGATGTTCAAGGATCAGTTCAAGCAATCAAGCAATCTTTAGAAAAGTTATCTACTGATGATGTAAGAGTTAGAGTTATTCATGGTGGTGTAGGTGCTATAACTGAAACTGATGTTACACTTGCAAGAGCGTCAAATGCATTACTAATTGGATTTAATGTAAGACCTGACTCAAATGCTACTTTAGTTGCTGATAAAGAAGCAGTAGAAATAAAAACTTATAGAATTATATACGATGCAATAGAGGATGTTAAATCTGCTATGATCGGAATGCTTGATCCAGAGTATAAAGAAGTTATAAATGGTAAAGCAGAAGTAAGAGTGGTTTATAAAATTTCTAATATTGGAACTATTGCTGGATGCTATGTTCTAGATGGTAAAATTTTAAGAAATTCTGAAGTTAGAGTTATAAGAGATGGAATAGTAATATTTGAATCAACATTAGCGTCATTAAAGAGATTTAAGGACGATGCGAAAGAAGTAGCTTCAGGTTATGAATGTGGATTAAGTGTAGATAGATTTAATGATATTAAAGAAGGCGACATAATAGAATCATTTAGCATGCAAGCAACAGAAAGAAAGCAGCTTTAAATAAAGAGGTGATTTTAAATGGCTAATTATAGAGGCGGAAGAATAAACGAAGAAGTAAGAAGAGAAGTAAGCGTAATTATAAGAGATGAGATAAAGGATCCAAGAATGACTGCTATGGTGTCTATTACATCAGTCAAAGTAAGTAAGGATTTAAGATATGCAAAGGTATTTGTAAGTATATTTGGAAAAAATGAAGAAGAAAAAAATGAAACCTTTGCTGCATTAAAGAGTGCAAGTGGATATGTAAGAAGAGAAGTAGGTCAAAGAATGAATTTAAGAAATACTCCTCAAATAATATTTGAATTAGACGATTCTATAAGTTACAGTATGAAAATAGAAGAACTTATAGATAAAACTAAGGATAAATAATGAATACATTACTTGATATTAGTAGACTAATATTAAAAAGTAATAAAATAGGCATTACCTATCATGTATCACCAGATGGTGATGCGGTAGGTAGTGCACTTGCACTATTAAATGGATTAAAATATCTAAATAAAGATGCTTATTTAATTTCAAAGGACATAATATCAGATAATCTTCAGTTTTTGAAATCTGCTAAGGAAGCTAATGGATTGGTTAAAGAGCCCACTGATAATACGGATATGGTTATCGTTTTAGATTGTGGTAATTTCGAACGTATATCAGCTGAGCTTAATAATTTTAAGGGAATTTTGATAAATATAGATCATCATCTTTCAAATGATAAGTATGGAAATTATAATTATGTTGATACAAATGCAGCAGCTACAGCTGAAATAGTATTTGAATTATTAGAAATACTAGGTATAAGCTTTAATTCTAAAAATAATGATTTTTATGATATAGGAACTTGTTTATACACTTCACTAGTAACAGATACAGGTGGATTTAGACATTCAAATGTAACTTCTAGAACTCATAGAATAGCATCGATATTAAAAGAAATTGGAGTAGATAATACTTTTATACATCAAAGTCTGTTTGATAACAATAGTTTTGAAAAAATTAGATTAATTGGTAAAGCTATTAATAATATGGAACTTTTATTTGACAAGAAAGTTGCTTTAATTAAAATACCTAAATCGTATGCTGAAGAATTAGGTATAGAAATTGGAGATACATCAGATATTATCTCTTTTGGATTACAAATTAAGGGAGTAGAGGTTTCGGTTTTAGTTAAAGAAACTGACAGTGGAGCTAAGGCAAGTTTAAGATCTAAAAATGATTTTGATGTTAGAAAAATAGCAGAAAAATTAGGTGGTGGTGGCCATTCTAAAGCTGCTGGTATAACATTAACTGGTATAAGTTTAGAAGAAGCTAAGTTCAAAATTTTGGAAGAGATTGAGAAAGAGTTGTTGTAATGGATGGAGTAATTAATATTTTTAAAAATACTGGTATGACATCATTTGATGTAGTAAGAATGGTTAAAAAGGCTACAGGTACAAAGAAGGTTGGACATACAGGCACATTAGATCCAGAAGCTTCTGGGGTTCTTCCAGTTTGTATAGGAAAAGGAACAAAGATTATAGATTATATAATGAAATGTGATAAAGTTTACGAAGTAGAATTTAAACTTGGAATTAAAACTACAACTTACGATTTAGAAGGCGATATAATCGAAGAAAAAGATCCATCTAATCTATCTAATGAAAAAATATTATCCGCAATTAATTCTTTTATAGGAGAATATAATCAGATTCCACCTATGTATTCAGCTTTAAAACAAAATGGTGTAAGACTATATGAACTTGCTAGGCAAGGAATTGAAGTTGAAAGAGAAGCAAGACTTATAAATATAATTAATATAGAAAATATTAAAATAAACAATCCGTATGTGAGTATGAAGGTAGTATGTTCTAAAGGAACTTATATAAGAAGTCTTTGTTATGATATAGGTAGCTATTTAGGAGTTGGAGCAGCAATGACAAAATTAAAAAGAACTAAGACTTCTAAATTTACTGAGGAAGAATCGGTTAATATAAATGATATTAATCCAGAAAACATAAAAGATTTTCTAATAAGTATAGAAGATGCTTTGGATACTTATGATAAATTAATTGTTAAAAATAAGTATTCTAAACTTCTAATTAATGGAGTTAGAGTTTTTGATAAAAGATTTACAAATGAACTTTTCGAATTGGAAAAACTATATAGAGTATATGATGAAGACGGAATATTTATAGGGCTTGGAAAGAGTAATCATCAAGGCTTTAAGATAGAAAAATTGTTAATTAATTAGGGGTGCTGATATGATAGTAATAGATGATATTATTATGGACAATAAGGAAAGTGGAAACTATGTTGCATTAGGTAGCTTTGATGGTCTTCATTGTGGTCACCTATCCCTTGTAAGAAAAACAGTCCAAGTTGCTAGAGAAAATAGTGGGAAAAGCATGGTGTTTACTTATAAAAATCATCCTAAAACGATAGTTAAGCCTGATAGTGTACCAAAACTAATTATGGATTTAGATACAAAACTTGAATATTTAGAAGAAGAAAATGTTGATATAGTAGTACTTAGAAGTTTTACAAAAGAATTTATGTCGATGGAAGCTGAAAATTTCATTAGATTACTATGTGAAGATTATAACGTAAAGGGCATAGTAGTAGGATTTAACTTTAGATTTGGACATAAAAATTTAGGTGATGTTGAATTGTTAAAGAATCTTCAAAGTAAGTATGGATATGAATTATATATTATAGATCCATGTACATATAAGGGAGAAGCAATAAGTAGCACAAGAATAAGAAATTGCATATTAGAAGGTGATGTAAAAGAAGCTATTAATATGCTATCTAAACCTTTTTCAATAAAAGGAAAAGTTATTCATGGCAAGCATCTAGGAAGAACGATAGGAGTGCCTACAGCAAACTTAGAATTTGATGATAAAATGATTATTCCAAGTAAAGGTGTATATTATACTAATGTAAAGTATAAGGATAAAGTTTTTAAAGGTCTTACTTCTGTAGGGAATAATCCTACTGTAAATGGGAAAGAATTAACTATAGAGACTTTTATTCTAAATTTTGATGAAATGATTTATGGAGAAGAAATCCAAGTATATTTTGTTGAAAGAATAAGAGGAGAAATAAAATTTGACTCATTAGATGAACTTGTTGAACAAATCAAAAAAGATGAAGATTTTGTCAAAAATAAAGGAATAATAATATAATTATTATAAATTTACAATTTACAATAATAATAGGATTTGTTATAATATCAAGGAAGAACCTAAACCTAAGATATGAGGGTGCTAGCTCACTTCTTGGATATAGGGGATAATTATACGGAGGTGCGAGTAATGGACGCAATAAGAAAGCAAGAAATTATTAAAGAACATGGAAGACATGAAGGAGATACTGGTTCACCAGAAGTGCAAATAGCATTATTAACAGAAAGAATTAATTCTTTAACTGATCACTTAAAGATGCACAAGAAAGACCACCACTCAAGAAGAGGTCTTTTAATGATGGTTGGTAGAAGAAGAGGTCTTTTAAACTACTTAGCTGAACAAGATATCGAAAGATACAGAGCTATAATCAAAAAATTAGGCTTAAGAAGATAGTTTTTAGAGCGGTTTTTAAGCCGCTCTATTATTTTAACATTTTAAAATGATAAATAACGAGCCTTGAAGGGAGGTTACAAAATGAACAATGTAATGAAAACAACCATAGCAGGTAGAGAGCTTAAATTAGAGTTTGGTAAGATAGGTATGTTATCAAACGTAGCATCTTTTATTAGTTATGGGGATACAGTTATTTTAACTAACGTAAACGCTTCAGAGAAACCAAGAGAGGGGATAGACTTTTTCCCATTAAGTGTTGAATATGAAGAAAGACTATATTCTGTTGGAAAAATTCCGGGTGGATTTGTGAAAAGAGAGGGTAGACCTTCAGAAAATGCTATATTATTTGGAAGAGCAGTAGATAGACCTCTAAGGCCTTTATTTCCAAAGGGATATAGAAATGATGTGCAAGTAGTTTGTACAGTAGTATCAGTTGAAAAAGATAATTTACCAGAAATTCTAGCTATTAATGCTGCCTCATTATCTTTATGCTTATCAAGTATTCCTTTTACAACTCCTGTTGCAGCTGTGCAAGTAGGACTAATCGATGGAAATTTCATTTTAAATCCAACATCTAAAGAAAGAGAAGAAAGCATTCTTCAATTAACTGTTTGTGCAACTAATGAAAGAGTTATGATGATTGAAGCTGGTGGGGACGAAATACCAGAAGATGTAATGCTTAACGCTATTAAGTTTGGTTTTGATAGTTGTCAGGATATAATTAAATTCCAAGAAGAAGCTATGGCTAAATTTGGTAAAGAAAAGTTAGTTCCAGAGTTATATAAGCCTAGTGAAGAATTAGAAACAGAAATTAAAGAATTTGCTAGCGATATGATAAAAGAAGCTATGTGGATAACAGATAAGGATGAGAGAAATGCTGCTATGGACGAAGTTAATGAAAAAGTTTATGCAGAATTTGAAGAAAAGTATGCTGATACCATAGGTGATGCTAAGGAAATAATATACAACTTACAAAAAGAAGTTGTAAGAGATATGCTTTTAAATCATCATAGAAGACCAGATGAAAGAGCATTTGATCAAGTTAGACCAATATCTTGTGAGGTAGGAATTTTACCAAGAACTCATGGAACTGGATTATTTACAAGAGGGTTAACTCAAGTTATGACTGTTGCTACTTTAGGAGCAGTTGGTGATATTCAAATAATCGATGGTATTGGTGAAGCAGAATCAAAAAGATATATGCATCACTACAATTTCCCAGCATACTCAGTTGGTGAAGTTAGACCTTTAAGAGGACCAGGAAGAAGAGAAATTGGTCATGGTGCTTTAGCTGAAAGAGCATTAGAACCATTAATACCTTCAGAAGAAGAATTCCCATACACTATAAGATTAGTTTCAGAAGTGTTAAGTTCTAATGGATCTACATCTCAAGCATCTGTATGTGGAAGTACTTTAGCTTTATTAGATGCTGGTGTTCCATTAAAGAGACCTGCCGCAGGAATAGCTATGGGATTAATAACTTCAGAGGATCTTTCAAGAGAAGAAGTATTAACAGATATACAAGGTATTGAAGATTTCTTTGCAGATATGGACTTTAAGGTTGCTGGTACTGTAGAAGGTATTACATCAATTCAAGTAGATACTAAGATTAAAGGGTTAAGCTTTAAGGTAATTGAAGATGCAATAATAGGAGCTAGAAAAGCTAGGTTAGAAATTTTAGAAAAGATTACATCTTGTATTCCAGAAGCTAGACAAGAAGTTTCTGAGTATGCACCTAAGACATCTATAATAACTGTAGATACAGAAAAAATAAGAGATATAATAGGAACTGGTGGTAAGGTAATTAATAAAATTATTGAAGAAACTGGTGTTAAAATAGACATAAAAGAAGATGGAACAGTATTTGTATCTTCACCAGATCATGATGGAGTGAAAAAAGCAATTTCTATTATTGAAGGCATTACTAAAGAAGTCAAGGCTGGAGAAGTTTATTTAGGTAAGGTTACTAAAATCACTACTTTTGGTGCTTTTGTAGAAATTCTTCCAAACAAAGAAGGACTATGCCATATCTCTAAATTAGATAAGGCAAGAGTTAATAAGGTAGAAGATGTTGTTTCAGTAGGAGACGAAATATTAGTTAAGGTAACTGAAATAGATAATCAAGGAAGAATTAATCTTTCAAGAAAAGATGCTTTAATAGATAATTCAGAGGAAGAAAAAACAGAATAATAAAATGTTAGTAAAGGGCAATTTATTGCCTTTTTTTCTTTATATGATAAAATTTAAAATATAATTACATAAGTAAGGATTAAATTAGAATAATATTAGTATAAACGATATTAAGATTAAAAGGAGAGAATATGTATAATATTTATAAACTAAAAAATGGATTAAGAGTAGTTACCGAATATATAGAACACGTTAATTCAATAAGTGTTGGGGTTATGGTTCAAAATGGTTCTAGAAATGAAGATGTATCGGTTAATGGAATTTCACATTTTATTGAACATATGTTTTTTAAGGGGACAGAAAAAAGAAATTCTAAAGAAATAGTTCAAGAAATAGAAAATGTTGGTGGTCAGATAAACGCATATACTAGTAAGGAAGCTACTTGCTATTATATAAAGGCATTAAATACACATTTAGATCTATCTATAGAAATACTAGCAGATATGCTTATAAATTCAAAGTTCGATGATGAAGAGATATTAAAGGAGCAGGGAGTCGTAATCGAAGAAATTAATATGAGTGAGGACCAACCTGAAGATGTATTAGACAATAATCAATCTAAAGCTATATTTGGAAATAATTCATTATCATATCCTATATTAGGAAGTATTGAAAATATAAAATCTTTTAATAGTAGTAAAATTAAAAAATTTGTAAGATCTCATTATGCACCACATAATTCAGTAATATCTGTTTGTGGAAAATTTGATGAAAAAGAATTATTAAAAATTCTTGAAGAAAACTTTGGTAGCTGGGAAGGGGATAATGATTATATTCCTACTTATGAAAAACCAATTTTATTAAATGAAAGTAAATATACGAATAAACAAATTGAACAGGTTCATATAAACTTAGCATTAAAAGGATTACCATATGCTCATGAAAAAGCTTATTCTCTAGTATTGCTTAATAATATTTTTGGAGGAGGAGCATCTTCAATTCTATTCCAAAAAGTCAGAGAAGAGCTAGGACTTTGCTATACTATATATTCATATGGACATCCATATTTAGGTGTTGGGATAAATAACATTTATACAGGTGTAAGTAAGCAATCTGCAGAAAAAGCTTTAGATGTTATAAACAAAGAACTTAAGAAATTTGCTAAGGAAGGCATATCTAATGATATGCTTGAAATAAATAAAGAAAAGATTAAAGCTAATTATATCTTAGGTCTTGAAAGCACTTCATCAAGAATGTTTTCAAATGCCAAAAATATGTTGTTACAAAATAAAATTAGAACTCAAGAAGAAGTCATAAAAAAAATTAACAATATAAATAATGATGACATAAATTATGTATTAGATACATGCTTTAAACCAGGGATAATAAGTTCAGCTTATGTAGGTCAAGATATAGATTATGAAAAACTAAATCAAATTATAGAACCTAACATAAAAGCTTATGATAATTCTATTAAGGAAGAGATTTTAAGAGTTTAAATTGTAAGTAATAAATTAAATATTTCTATCATATGATTTACATAAGATGGTATGGAGGTGTTCTTATGTTTAAAGGTGATAGAAAAAAAGAAAGCTTTTATGAAGAAGAAGTAAAAAGAGAATCAAAATATAGGTTATTAAGCGATTTGGAAAGATATGAAATTTTTAATACAGAAGAAGCAGAAAAATATGATACTCAAGAATCATTAGATTTCGTTATTGATGAAAATGGTAATTTACAATTTATAGTTGCTGCTGTTGCTGGAAGTAAGTTTGGATTTTTTGGTAGCAGGGAGTATGTAGAAATTCCGTGGAACTGCATTACAAAGATAGGGACTAATGTAATTGTAGTTTCTGCCGATAAAGAAAAAATTAAAAGGGCAAGAGCATAAACTTAGGGAGGTTATTGCTTGAGAATAATTATACAAAAGTTTGGAGGAACTTCAGTTTCTACAGAGGATAGAAGAAACAAGGTGGTTTCTAAAGTTAAGAATGCCTTAGAAAAAGGCTATTCTCCTGTTTTAGTAGTATCAGCAATGGGTAGAAAAGGAGAAGCTTACGCTACAGATACCCTATTATCCTTAGTAGATAATAATTTTAAAAAAAATAACCTACAAGCTTTAGATTTGCTTATGTGCTGTGGAGAAATGATAAGTACTGTTGTAATGAGCAATGTATTAATAAATTCTGGCATAGAAGCAGTTCCACTTACTGGTGGTCAGGCAGGTATCATAACTAATGAAGAGTTTTCTAATGCTGAATTAATTTGCACAAATGTTGAAAATATTTTAAGTGTAATAAAATTAGGTAAAGTTCCAATTGTGGCAGGATTCCAAGGAATCACAAGAGAAGGGTATTTTACTACTTTAGGTAGAGGTGGAAGTGATACATCTGCATGTATATTAGGAGAAGCATTAAGTGCTGAAAAGATAGAAATATATACAGATGTAGATGGAATAATGACTGCAGATCCTAGAATTGTAAAAGATGCTACTTTGATTCCTGCAATAAGCTATAATGAAATTTTTCAATTAGCAGATCAAGGAGCTAAGATTATACATCCTAGAGCAGTTGATTGTGCAAGAAAAGCTAATATACCTATATTAATTAAAAATACTATGAATAATTGTAATGGAACTTTAATTAATAATAAAGGGAATTTAAATAGTAATAAAATATTATCAGGTATAACTCATTTAAATAATAGAACTCAAGTAACGGTTAGACTAAAAGATAATAAAGATAATGATAATTATAGATATTTATTGGATATACTTGCTAAGAGTGAAATAAGTTTAGATTTAATTAATATTTTTCCTACTGAGCAAATATTCACAATTGATTCTAGTAGAAAAGAAGTACTTCAAAAAGTTTTAAATGAAATTAACATTCGTTATGAGTTTACAGATAACTGTAGTACTATAGCGATAGTCGGGATTGGAATGAGAGGAGTTCCGGGAATAATGGCTAAAATAATGAATGCTTTAGTGGAAAATTCTATAGAAATTCTTCAAACAGCCGATTCTAATATGACTATCTGGTGTTTAATAAAATCAGAATATGTAGATAGAGCTTTGAATTTACTTCATAATGCATTTAATTTAGGTGAATAAAATAAAATCCTCTTGTACAAAATATTAATGTACAGGAGGATTTTGTTATGTTTGAAGATTATAAGAAGTTAAAGAACGAAAATGATGATATAGAAGAAGAAAAACTTAAAGAGGCCAAAGAAAGAAGAGAAGAAATTGTAGAGTTTGGTAATGCAAATGGTACAGCTCAAGATGAAAGTATTCAAATATTACCTATAATTGGCCAGATTGAAGGACATCAAGTTTTACCGGCACAAACTAAATCAACTAAATATGAACATGTAATTCCACAACTAATTTCTATGGAGAGAAATGATAAAGTGAAGGGAGTTTTAATAATTTTAAATACTGTTGGAGGAGATGTTGAAGCAGGACTTGCAATAGCTGAAATGATAAATTCTTTATCAAAGCCTACAGTTTCAATTGTTATTGGTGGAGGGCATTCAATTGGAGTACCACTAGCAACTTCATCAAGTTATTCATTTATTACCCCATCTGCCACAATGATAGTTCATCCAATTAGAATGAATGGATTTGTAATTGGAGTAGCACAAACTTTTAATTACTTCCAAAAAATGCAGGAAAGAATAGATAACTTTATAGTAAGAACCTCAAAAATAAATAAAGCAGAATTAAAGGAAATGATGTTAAAGTCTGATGAATTACTTAATGATATGGGAACTATTTTAATAGGAAATCAAGCGGTGGAATGTGGACTTATAGATGAAGAAGGTGGAATAAAGGATGCACTATGTAAGTTAAGGGAATTAATCGAAGAAAAAGAAAATGAGAAGGAATAATAACTTTATACATAAAAAACATATATTATAATCATTGATTAAGCAATTTAAGTAATAGAAGCTTTATTTAAATTGCTTTTTTTTTTATTATGTTTATAATAATATTATGTAAAGAATTGACATACAAAAAGTGGGAAAATGGCGAGGTGATTTTGTGTCTAGAAGTAAAGTAAAAAAGAATAGCAGTAAAAAAGACACGAGTAAGAAAAAGAATAATAAAGATAACGGAGATATTAAAGGTGTAATATATATAGCAGTAGGTATATTGTTATCAATTGCTGTATATACAAAGTGGGCAGGAGCATTATCTACAATATCTAGAGAAGTGATTTATAAAATGATAGGAGTTAGTGCTTTTATTCTTCCATTATATTTAATATATTTTGGATTTTGTATTATTGTTTCAAAAGGAAATATAAAAATATCAAGAAGAGTTTTTGGATTGACGTTAATCATCATTTCAATTACATTAGGTTGTGCAACAGGGAGTATTCATATATTAGAAGTTAATGAAGGCTTTTCTGAAACATGGAAATTGATAATAGAAACAGATGGAATTCACGGAGGACTTTTAGGACATATAGTAACTTATCCATTGAGTAAGTTAATTGGATTTATAGGTTCATATATTTTATATTTAGCAATAATAGCAATCGGCATTATCATTATGTCTGATGTTACTCTACATGATATTGCATTATTATTTAAAGACAAATTCAAAAAAGAAATTAAGAATAAACCTAATAAAGTAAATGAAAATAAGAACAAAGAAAGAGTTCCATTAATAGAAGTTGTGCCAAAAGTTGATGAGAAAGAAAGAGAAGAATTTATTAATGGAATAAACAATAAGATAAAGATTTTAGATTTTATGAAAAACTCTTCATTAGAAGATACTATGCTTGAAGCTTCTGTTGATGAGAATAATAAATCAATAGATAACTTAAGAGAAAATAATCAATTTAATATAGAGGTATATAACGACGAGAAACAGGGAAATAATAATCAATATTCGTATGATGAAAAAAATAAGAAAAAAGAAAAATTAGATAATGCAGTTAAGGCAGTAGTAAGTAAAGAAATTGAAGAAAGCCTCACTGTAGAAAAAAAAGAAGAAAGGGTTTATATTCATCCTTCAACAAAATTATTAAATATTAATAGCAAAACAAAATTAAAAAGTGAAGATAAAAAAGAGTTAATAGAGAATGCAGGGAAGTTAGTAGGAATCTTAAATGATTTTGGAGTTGATGCTAAAGTTATACAAGTTACAAAAGGACCATCAGTAACAAGGTTTGAGTTGCAACCAAGTCCAGGAGTTAAAGTATCTAAGATAGTAAATCTCCAAGATGATATAGCATTAGGGCTTGCAGCTAGTGGGGTAAGAATGGAAGCTCCTATTCCAGGAAAGGCAGCAATAGGTATAGAAGTTCCAAATGATAAGCAAACAGCTGTATTTCTAAGAGAAGTTTTAGATTCAGATGAATTTATAAATACAAATAAAAAGTTAGCTTTTGCATTAGGAAAAGATATAGCTGGTAAATGTGTTGTTGGAGATTTAGCGACAATGCCACATATGCTAATTGCAGGGGCAACTGGTTCTGGTAAATCAGTATGTATAAATACATTAATAGTAAGTTTATTATATAAATATAGTCCAAAAGAAGTTAAACTTTTAATGGTTGATCCAAAGGTAGTCGAGCTTAGCGTATATAACGGAATACCACATTTATTAATACCAGTTGTAACTGACCCTAAAAAAGCAGCAGCTGCATTAAATTGGGCTGTAAATGAAATGAATAAAAGATATAAACTTTTTGCAGAAGCAGCTGTAAGAAACATAGAGAGTTATAACGCATTATTTGATAAAGGGTTAATAGAAGAAAAGTTACCATATACAGTAATAATCGTAGATGAGCTTGCAGATTTAATGATGGCGTGCCCGAATGATGTGGAAGATTACATTTGTAGATTAGCTCAAATGGCAAGAGCAGCAGGTATGCATTTAATAATAGCTACTCAAAGGCCTTCTGTAGATGTTATTACAGGAGTAATAAAAGCAAACATTCCATCTAGAATTTCATTTGCTGTTTCTTCAGGAATAGATTCAAGAACAATCTTAGATCAAACTGGAGCTGAAAAGTTACTTGGAAAAGGAGATATGCTTTATTACCCAATAGGTGAAAATAAACCTATAAGAGTTCAAGGAGCATTTATATCTGAAGAAGAAGTGGAAAAAGTAGTAAGCTTTATTAAGAATGAAGAAGAAAATGAATATGAAGAATCAATAATTGAACATATTGAAAATGAAAGCAAAGATAATGGTAAGGTATCAGATAATGATGATGGTGATGAACTTATTAATGAGGCGATAAAAGTAGTTGTAGAATATAATCAGGCATCAACTTCTTTTTTACAAAGAAAACTTAGAATTGGATTTAATAGAGCCTCAAGAATAATGGATGAACTTGAAGAAAGAGGAATAATATCTGAAAAAGATGGAAGTAGACCAAGACAAATATTGGTAAGTAAAGAGCAACTGAATATTCAAGATTAAAAAAACTTGTAAATATTATTTTTCTACATTAAAATAAAACTTAGGTAAAATGAGTAAACTTTAAAACTTAGGAGGAAATAATTTGGAAAAATATAAAGTTGGTATGGTAAGCTTAGGCTGTGATAAAAATAGAGTGGATTCAGAACTTATTTTAGGAACTATTAATAAATTTTATGAAATAACAAATGATCCTAAAGAGGCTGAAATTATAATAGTAAATACATGTGGTTTTATAGAAAGCGCAAAGCAAGAGTCTATAGATACTATACTTGAAATGGCTGAATATAAGAAAAAGTATAAATGTAAAATGTTAATAGCTACTGGATGTTTAACACAAAGATATGGGGAAGAACTTTTAGAGCTAATGCCTGAAATAGATATACTTATGGGTGTTAATGATTATATGAAAATTCATAAGTTAATACTTGATTTTATTAAGGGTGAAAGAAAATTATTTGCTGCAAATTATAGTGATGATAATATTAATGAAGGAATAAGACTACTTACTACAGATAAACATACAGCTTATGTAAGAATAGCAGAAGGGTGTGATAATTACTGCACTTATTGTATAATCCCTAAAATAAGAGGTAAATTTAGAAGTAGAACAAAAGAAGCTATATTAGAAGAAGTTAACATGCTTGCAAGTAATGGAGTTAAAGAAATTATACTTATAGCTCAAGACTTAACTTATTATGGAATGGATATATATAAAGAAAACAAACTACACGAATTAATAAATGAAATTTCAAAAGTAGATGGTGTAGAATGGATTAGACTTCTTTACTGTTATCCTGAAGAGATTACTGATGAGTTAATTGAAGAAGTGGCTAATAATAAAAAGGTAGTAAAATATTTAGATATACCAATCCAACATATAAGCAATAATATTCTAAGAAAAATGGCAAGAAGAACAAATAAAGAGACTATAATTGCTATAATAGAGAAGCTTAGAAAAAGAATTCCAGGTATAGCACTTAGAACTTCATTGATAGTAGGATTTCCTGGTGAAACAGAAGAAGATTTTAATGAGTTATGCGATTTCTTAAAAGATTATAAACTTGAAAATGTTGGAGTATTTAAATATTCTAAAGAAGAGGGAACCCCAGCAGCTAATATGATTGATCAAGTGGATGAAGATATAAAATCACGTAGACAAGAAGCACTAATGATAATTCAAAAAAATATAGTAGAGGACTTAAACAAATTGAAAATATCAAAAGTTTATGATACTATTATAGAAGGTAGAAAAGGAAAATTTTTCATTGGAAGAAGCTCAGAAATGGCACCTGAAATTGATGGAAGTATATTAATTCATAATGCTGAAAATATCAAAAAAGGTGATATAGTGAAGGTACAGATTACAGAGGCTTTAGAGTATGATTTAGTGGGAGAGATATGTGATGAATTTAGCAAATAAGCTAACTATGTTAAGAATATTATTAGTTCCTTTATTTTTGATCTTTATTGCAGTAAAAAATATTCCATATGGAACTTTTATAGCAACATTTATATTTATAATTGCTTCATTAACAGATCAATTAGATGGTTATATAGCAAGAAGTAGAAATCAAGTTACGAACTTTGGTAAGTTTATGGATCCACTTGCTGATAAGCTTTTAGTTACAGCTGCTTTAATATCATTAGTAGAACTGCAAGTTGTTCCAGCATGGGCAACAGTAATTATACTAGCTAGAGAGTTTGCTGTATCTGGGCTTAGGACGATAGCGGCATCTGAAGGTAAGGTAATTGCAGCTAGTATGTGGGGAAAAATTAAAACTGTAACTCAAATAGCTGCTATAATAGCATTATTAATACAAGTTAATATAGGTTCATCGGAATATTTAATGTCATTTATACAAAATAATGATATGTTTAAAGAGATAATAAATTATGGACCAAAAGTATTATTACTTTTAGCAGTAATAATGACTATAGTATCAGGATATGATTATTTTAAAAAGAATATTAACATAATAAATACTAATAGATAGTTTACAATTGTTTAAAATTGGATATAATTAATAAGAGTTCCATCTCCAGTAGTTGGAACTCTTATTACGAAAATATAAATATAAGCATAAACTATATTGACTATAGTCAATATTTGATTTATAATTTAAATACAGAACAAGTGTTCTTATAGAGAGGAAGGTGCTATATGGGAAATATAGATATGGATAAACTAAAAGCTATAGAAAATGCAATGAGTCAAATTGAAAAGCAATTTGGTAAAGGATCAGTTATGAAATTAGGAGAAAATAGCTCATTAAATATTGAAGCTATTTCAACTGGGTGTCTTGATTTAGATATAGCTTTAGGAGTAGGGGGAGTCCCTAAAGGAAGAATAATAGAAATATATGGACCTGAAAGTTCAGGTAAGACAACTGTTGCACTTCATATTGCAGCTGAAGCACAAAAAAGAGGCGGAGCAGTTGCATTTATCGATGCTGAACATGCTTTAGATCCAAGTTATGCTAGAAATTTAGGCGTTGATACAGAAAATCTTATAGTTTCACAACCAGATACAGGAGAGCAAGGTCTTGAAATTGCAGAAGCTTTAGTTCGTTCAGGTGCTATAGATGTTATAGTAGTTGACTCGGTTGCAGCTTTAGTTCCAAGAGCTGAAATAGATGGTGAAATGGGAGATTCTCACGTAGGTCTGCAAGCAAGACTTATGTCACAAGCTTTAAGAAAATTAACAGGAACTATCCAAAAAACTGGATGTGTAGCTATATTTATTAACCAATTAAGAGAAAAAGTTGGTGTTATGTTTGGAAATCCAGAGACAACAACTGGTGGTAGAGCATTAAAGTTCTATGCATCTATAAGACTTGATGTAAGAAGAATAGATTCTATTAAGCAAGGGGAAAGCATAGTAGGAAACAGAACAAGAGTTAAGGTAATGAAAAACAAAGTAGCTCCTCCATTTAAACAAGCAGAGTTTGATATAATGTATAATGAAGGAATATCAAGAACTGGTAATATAGTTGATGTTGGAGTAAAAGAAGGAATAGTACAAAAAAGTGGTGCTTGGTTCTCTTATGGAGACATAAGATTAGGGCAAGGAAGAGAAAATGCTAAGCAATACTTAAAGGATAATGCAGAAGTTGCATTAGATATAGAGAATAAGATTAGAACGAAGTATGAACTACCTATAATGCAAGAAGTGGCTGTTGAATTAAATGGTAGTAAGGAGTAATATAATATTATTACTTTGAATATTATTATATAAATATGATAATAATATAATCGATAGTATAGTTTATTATACTATCGATTTTTTAAGTTTTAATATAAAAATTGAAACTTAAAAATATTAAATAATTTGATATCAACTGTCATGATGTATCATATAAGTAACTTGACATAATTTTAATTTTAATATAAAATAATAACAAATACTGGTTTTATCAAATTTTATATATCAGTTAGATTAAGTATGATACCTCTACATTTTCATTTAAGCAGAATTGTTTATATGAATGGAGGAGGTGTTGTTATGAATAGAATTCTGATAGGTACAATAATAATAATAATTGATGTTATAGTATTAGCTGTATTAGGTATAGTACTATATAAAGCCATACAAAATGCTTCTAAAAAGAAAATAGATGGCTTGGAAAAAGAAGCTGAAAGCCTTTTAGAAAATGCTAAAAGAGAAGCAGAAGCAACTAAGAAAGAGTCAATATTAGAAGCTAAGGAAGAAGTTCATAAACTTAGAAACGATTTAGACAGAGATTCAAGAGAAAGAAGAAATGAAATTCAGAGACTTGAAAGAAGATTAATCCAAAGAGAGGAATCTTTGGATAAAAAAGCTGATGTTTTAGAAAAGAAAGAAGAAGCTCTAAATAAGAGATTACAAGAAATCGATGAAATGGAAGCAAGTGTACAGGAACTATATTCTAAGAGGAGAGAAGAACTTGAAAGAGTTGCATCTTTATCTACTGATGAAGCTAGAGAAATCCTATTAGGTGAAGTTAGAAGAGAAATAACTCATGAGACTGCTATTATGATCAAAGACATAGAAGCTAGAGCTAAAGAAGAAGCAGATAAGAAAGCAAGAGAAATTATAACAACTGCCATTCAAAGATGCGCAGCTGATCATGTATCAGAATCAACAGTACATGTTGTTGCCCTTCCAAATGATGAAATGAAGGGTAGAATTATAGGTAGAGAAGGTAGAAATATCAGAACTCTTGAAACATTAACAGGAGTAGATTTAATTATAGATGATACTCCAGAAGCTGTTATTTTATCAAGTTTTGATCCTGTAAGGAGAGAAATTGCTAAGATAGCGTTAGAAAAGTTAATTGTGGATGGTAGAATTCATCCAGCTAGAATCGAGGAAATGGTAGAAAGAGCTACTAAAGATGTCGAGAATGATATCAAAGAAGAAGGAGAACAAGCAACTCTAGAAACTGGAGTTCATGGAGTTCACCCAGAAATAATAAAATTACTTGGTAGACTAAAGTATAGAACTAGTTATGGACAAAATGTTTTAAAGCATTCAATTGAAGTTTCATACTTAGCTGGTGTTATGGCTGCTGAATTAGGATTAGATGTAAGTCTAGCTAAGAGAGCAGGTTTATTACATGATATTGGTAAAGTAGCAACAAAAGAAGACGAAGGTCGTCATGCTGTTATAGGTGGAGACTTAGCTAAGAAATATGGAGAATCACAAGTAGTATCAAATGCTATTGCGGCTCATCATGGAGATGTTGAAATGTTAACATTAGAAGCTGTATTAGTTCAAGCAGCTGATGCAATATCAGCAGCAAGACCAGGTGCTAGAAGAGAAACATTAGAGGCATATATTAAGAGATTAGAAAAGCTAGAAGAAATTGCAAATTCTTATGAAGGTGTAGAGAAGTCATATGCAATTCAAGCTGGTAGAGAGATTAGAATTATGGTTAAACCAGACCAATTAGATGATGCTGGATCTGTAGAATTAGCTAGGAGTTTAGCTAAAAATATAGAAGAACAATTAGAATATCCAGGTCAGATTAAAATTAATGTTATTAGAGAAACAAGAGCAGTAGATTATGCTAAATAATATAAAGTACATTTTGCGATAAGCAAAATGTACTTTATTTTTAATTTTCAAAAATATTTTTAAAAAAATAAATATTTTCAATTTTTTTAATATTTATTTTGAAAATAAAGAAGGATTTTACAAAAGCATATAGAATATATAAATAGCAAGAGTAAGTTCTTGAATAATTGTAAACGATTTTTATCTAGGAGGTAAAGACAAGTGGAAGTATTAAAAGTTTCAACAAAATCTAATCCAAATTCTGTGGCAGGTGCATTAGCTGCCATTATTAAAGAAAAAAATATAGTAGAAATCCAAGCAGTAGGAGCAGGTGCTATAAATCAAGCGGTAAAAGCAATTGCTATAGCAAGAGGCTTCGTTGCCCCTAGCGGAAAAGATATTGTTTGTGTCCCAGCATTCACTGATATAGAAATTGATGGTGAAGAAAGAACAGCAATAAAACTAATCGTTCAACCAAGATAATATATTGGAATAATTTATTTGGAATGAATTTTTTAGGGGTAAAAGAAAAGGACTACATTTAAGTAGTTCTTTTTTATTATAATCTAAATTAGGTGCTTATAAGCCTTGAATTTTTTTCAAATTCCATATATAATGAAATAGTTGAATAGATAACTATTTTAAAATTTAGCAAAGAGGTGTATATAATGGTATCTAAAGAAGTTGTAGTAAACAATGGAACTGGTTTACATGCTAGACCAGCTACTTTATTAGTTAAGAAAGCTTCATCTTTTAAATCAGATGTAAGCATAGAATTTAACGGTAAGAAAGCAAACGTTAAAAGCTTAATTGGTGTTCTTTCTTTAGGAGTAACTAAAGGAGCAACTATAACTGTATTAGCAAACGGTGATGACGAAGCTTTAGCAGTAGAAGAAATTTCTAATTTAATAGCTAATTTAGAAGATTAATAAAAAAGTGCCTATGGCACTTTTTTATTTATATATTTTAAAAAGATTACAGTTTAGAGATATGAAATGTATACCTAAACATTATTTGTAAATCAATTATGTAGTCACTTACTAATATTGAAAAGATCACATTTAAAAACTAACATTATTAAATCTATAGAAGCAGCAAATATTATAATATAGACTAATCTTTGTAATAAAACAGACCCACCAACTAATATGCTAACAATGTTCATGCTAAAAATACCAATAAGTCCCCAATTAATTGCTCCTAATAAAACTAAAAAGAATGATATCTTGTCTAATAAATTTATTTTACACATTTATTATCCCCCTTTATAAAATATTACAATATAGTATATTATGAAAAGATAAAAATATAACTTAAAAAATATTATAAAAAAGCTGAAATATATTTATAAATATGCTATAATACGAATGATATTATTAAAAAATAAATGTTTATTCGGAGGTCTTCAAAGGATGAGAGATTTATATAATTCACCATTAAACTCAAGGTATGCATCAAAAGAAATGAGCTACATATTTTCTGATGATATGAAGTTTTCAACATGGAGAAAACTATGGGTTGCTTTAGCAGAAGGAGAAAAAGAGTTAGGTTTAAATATAAGTGATGATCAAATTAATGAATTAAAAGCTAATATTTATAACATTAATTATGATGAAGCTATTAAGAGGGAAAAAGAAGTAAGACACGATGTTATGAGCCATGTGTACGCTTATGGATTACAGTGTCCAAAAGCTAAGGGGATAATTCATTTAGGAGCTACTAGTTGTTATGTAGGTGATAATACTGATATTATAATTATGAGAGATGCATTACTATTAGTAAGAAAGAAAATAGTAACTGTATTAAATCATTTATCAAATTTTGCTATTAAATATAAAGATATGCCTACTTTAGGTTTTACTCATTTTCAACCAGCACAATTAACAACTGTAGGCAAAAGAGCAACTCTTTGGATGCAAGATTTATTATTAGATATAGAAAATATAGAATTCTTACTATCTACATTAAAATTAAGAGGAGTTAAAGGAACTACTGGAACTCAAGCTAGCTTTATGACTTTATTCGATAATGATGAAGAAAAAGTAAAAAAATTAGATAAAATAGTTGCTACAAAAATGGGATTTGAAAGTAGTTATGGTGTAACAGGTCAAACTTATCCAAGAAAATTAGATTCAATAGTTTTAAATAGATTATCAGAAGTTGCACAAAGTGCATATAAATTCAGTAATGATTTAAGATTACTTCAAAGTATGAAAGAAATAGAAGAGCCATTTGAAAAAAATCAAATAGGATCATCAGCAATGGCATATAAGAGAAACCCTATGCGTAGTGAAAGAATGAGTTCATTAGCAAGATATGTTATAGTAAACTCATTAAACCCTGCAATAACAGCAGCTACTCAATGGTTTGAAAGAACTTTAGATGATTCTGCTAATAAAAGAATTTCAGTAGCAGAAGCCTTCTTAGCATTAGATGGAGTATTAAATTTATATATAAATATTGCTGAAAATATGGTTGTATATGATAAAGTTATAAGCTCACATGTGAATAATGAACTACCATTTATGGCTACAGAAAATATTATGATGGAAACTGTAAAAAGAGGTGGAGATAGACAAGAGCTTCATGAAAATATAAGAATACATTCAATGGCAGCGGCTCAAAGAGTAAAAGGTGAAGGTTTAGATAATGATCTTATTGAAAGAATAATTAACGATGATAGTTTTAAATTAACTAGAGAAGAAATAATAGATATTATTGATCCAAGTAAATTTGTAGGAAGAGCACCAAGTCAAGTTGTAGAGTTTATAGAAAATTATATAAACCCAATAATTGAAGAAAATAAGGAAGCATTAGAAATAAAAAGTGAAATAAATGTTTAATTATAAAAATGAACTATAATTTATTAATTATAGTTCATTTTTATAATTAAAAGCTGAATAAAATAAAAGTACTTGTAAATAATTAATAGATAAGATGGCATTGGAGGAAAGTTATGGATACGAATAACAGTAATTATATTAGTAAGTGTATTAGTTGTAATGGTACAGGTATAGTAAATTGTGATTGTGGTACAGATAATAATCCTAACAAAAGATGTTTAACCTGTGCTGGTGAAGGAAGATTTATGTGCCCTATTTGTGAAGGTGAAGGGATATTATAAAATATTTTATAATTAGTTGCAGAATAAAAGAGATAGGTATATGCCTATCTCTTTTAAATAGCAAAAAAGAGATAAGTTAATATTATAATATTATAGTAATTATTAAGGAGCTTATATGTTTAGGAAAATAGAAAAAGGCTTAAAGGAAATAATAATGAGCAAACTTGGGAATATAAGTGGAAATATGGATGAAGATATAATTTACTTAATAGGAGAAAAAATAGATAGTGGCAAAAATACCTTATGTAAAGAGATACAAATAGCCATTTCTAATGGGGTAGATGGGAAAATAACATATATAGACTTGGAAGATATTAAGGGATATAACCCTAGAATTTTATTAGGAGAGTTTAGAGGTATTGGAATTAATGAAATATTATTTACAATAGAAGAAGACAAGGAAGAGAGTGGGAGTAGAGCAATAATATATGGATTAGATAATGGAAGAATAATAGAAATTTTTGATTCAAGCAAATATTTACCAAATAAAAACTACAATATTATTTATACTGATGGTTTTAAAGTTAACTTAGTAGATGATAACAGAAATATAGACTATGTTATAGATATAAAAGATAGAGAGTATGGTTATTTAAAAGAAAAATATAATAAAGATGGGAAATTAAAGAATAAGTGCAAAGGGAAATTATCACCTATTTATGAAATATTAACAGTTAGAAGTAGTAATAGTGATGTACTTGATTTAATATTGAAACAAAAAATTATAGGTGAAGATATAAATGATGTTCTTGGCGAAATAATTAGTTTCTTAAGATATGATAGAGATAAATATAGGGAAGTAGATATGAGTGTTTCTATTTCAAGTAGTAGAAATAAAAGTAGCAACTATAGAAGAGAATTGATAGATAAGAAATATGATTTTTCAAAAGTAGATTTTATTGAAGCAGATTATAATCCTAATTTAAAAATTGAAAGAGCAATAGAAAAAGAATTTTCACTAAAACCTAATGTTGATAAATTAACTTATTTATATAATAGAGTGAAATTAAAAAATACACCTAAATATCAAATAATGGTGTACTTAGAAGGACCAAAATTTTGTAGTGATAGAGGAGGGACTTTAATAATATTAGAAGAAAAGAATAACGAATATGTAGTGACTTCAAAAATTAAAGATATTATTCCACCTATTATAATATCAGAAAATATAAATGGTGAATATAATGATTTAATAGTTAGATTAATTAAAAAAGATAAATATGATTTTAGAGTATTAAAGTATAACGGTAATTCGTATCCTATGTATCCGCTAAATGAAGAAAAATTGCAGGTAGGCATTAAAGTAGAGGGAACAGCAGTTATTTCAGATGATTTATTTTATAGAAAAGGTATAGAATATTAAAGGGAGCTGCCTAGGCAGCCCCTTATTATTTAATATCAAAAATCATATATTTCTAAGCCCAAAATTGTCATTTTAGCTCTATAGTATCACCTAAATTGACCTTAAAAGCTTCACCTTCGTTCATAAGAATATGTCCTGATGAATAAGGAGCTCCATCTAAGGTGATTACAACATTTTCAATATTAAAATAATCACCAAAAGTATTACTTATTGCAGTAAGAGTCCTAGATTCAGCACCTGATCCTAAATTTTGAGAACCTACAAAGTTGGAAGAAAAATCTAGAGTTATTGTAGATTTTTCAGTATTTAAGACATAAGAATTAAGAGTAATTTCACTAGAAAGTGAAGGAGAAATATCAGCATTTGGAGATTTCTTTAATTCATCAATTAAAGTAATAACTTCATTATCATCTTTAACTGTAATAGTTGTGTTTATGTACACAATTTTATCAGATACAACATCATAATAATATATTTTAGCATTTTCTTCTTTTTCAGTATCTGGATCAATATCTTTTTTAGTATTTTTATTTTCAGAGCTTGTATCATTATTATTTACTGAAGAAGAATTACTAACATTATTTTCTTCATTATTTTTAACCTCAGATGATTTTGAGCAAGAAATTAAAGAGAATGGTATAAGTAATGATAGAAATATAGCTATTATGTTCTTTTTCATAAAAACTCCCCCTTTTTTAGTTAATTAATTAAAAATTTAATGAATTATCTAATTATAACATAATAGAAAAAGTGTTACAATTTACATAAAATAAATGAAATTTAAATATAGTTACAGTAATATTTGAAAAATGTATGTAAATATCATATAATATAAAACATCGGCTTATACACGATTTATTAAGTTTAAATACCATGAAAAAGGAGAAAATAAGTAATGCAAAGAACAGCTGCGGAAAATAACGAAAGATGTTTAGAAATAATAAGTATCATTGAAGAGGTATGTAAAAATAATTTAAATGAACAATACTTGTTTCTTGCAGAAAACTTATGTAGAGAAATATTTAAATTAGAGAACTCTAAATTAAATAAGGGTAAAGCTAATTCTTGGGCATGTGGAATTGTTCACACAATAGGATTAATAAATGGGTTATTTACAAATAAATCTACTTTAGATATTAAGGCTTCAGATTTTTATAAATTATTTGATGTAAGTAGTAGTACAGGCCTTTCTAAATCTAAAGAAGTGAGAAGTATGATAAATGTTGATGAGGAAAAATGGTTAATATCTTTAGAAAATGTGGAAAATAAAGAAGCTAGTTATGAAGAAGTATCAAATTCAGAAGTTGCATGTGATGTTATAGAAGAACAAAGTGAAATTTTAACTGAACCTGTAATTAAAGAAGATGAAGAATTAATTCAAGCAAATAAAATAGCTAATGAAGCATGGAATCAAAAAAACTTTAACAAAAAAGTTAAATTAGCAAAAGAAGCATTAAGTATTAGTGATAAATGTGCAGAAGCTTATATTATTTTATCTTATGATAACTCAATAAGCAAAGAAGAACAAAAGAAATTATCAATAAAAGCCGTAGAAGTAGCTAAAGAAGTTATAGGTGAAGAAAATATTGATAAGTTTATAGGAAAATATTTAGATTTAGAAATAACTAAACCTTATTATAGTGCAAAATATAGACTAGGTAATTTATTATGGGGTATTAATGAAAAGAAAGAAGCAATAAAGGAGTTTGTTGATTTAATTAGATTATGCCCTGAAGATAGATTATTAATAAGAGGGGTTCTGCTTTCTTGGTTAATTGCTGAGGATCTAGATAAAGATGTTGAAGATATACTGTCAATGTTTAAAGATGACTATTTATCAGCAACTAAGTTTTCAAGAGCACTTTACTTATTTAAGTTAGGTAAAGTAGAAGAGGCGGAAAGAGCTTTGAGAATTGCAAATGCATCAAATCCTTTTGTAGTTAGCTATATTACTAAGCAAAAGAGAATTCCTAAAATACAACCAGAGCTTAAAAAATTAGGCTCAGAAGAAGATGCGATTTATTATATAAGAAATGCTGAAGTTGCGTGGGATTCTGTAAGTGGAGCTAGAAATTGGGTTAAAGAAGTTAAAAATAAACTTTAATATAAATATTTTATATTCTACATTTTAAATTTGGAGCTGTATTAAGACAGCTCCTATTATTTTTTATAGATATTCACTAAGTTTAAAAGGAGTTTATTATGACCTTCGATGGTAGATATAGAAGCAGGCATATTATCTTTATTTAATAAAAATTGGATGCTTTCCACTTCGTTATTAAAAAATAAATTATAAAGTTTTTTATAATAATTATCTTTAATACCTTTAAAAATTTTTTCAACAATTGCTTCTTTAGGAATAAAAGAAGCATTTGATATCTTCTCAAATATTAAATAATAAAGAATAGCTATAGAGGTTTTTTCAACCTGTCTATAATCAAATTGTTTTATACTATCAAAATCATTCTGCAAATTATTTAGAAATATAAGCGTAGATGGATGTAAAGTGAAAATGTCTTTGTTTAAAAAGCTAATTATTGAATTTGTATAAAAAGAAGTATTATTTAAAAAGTTCCATAAATCATTAACATCAAAAGGCTCTATAGAAATACTTTTTGCGATTTCCATATGAATATCGGTCATAATTCCTTTAGTATTGTGAGAAACATCACCATCTCCACAAAGGGTACAATTTCTTACGACATCAAAGGCTATTCTACTATCTTCTTTTAATCCAATAGCATATTTTCCATCACTATTAAAAAAATTAATAGAGGATATGAAAAAGTGAATTATAGAAACTAAGACCAAATAAGAATAGGATATATTAGCCACACCAAAAGAAAACAATATAACAAATATAATAAAATCAAAAATTGGACCTAACCAAAAGTATACTCTAAGCTTTTTTAATAAAATATTATATTCAAATTTAGAAGATAAATTAATCGAATAAAAATGTATTCTACTAGTAATAAAGTTATCTTTTATAAATGATATTTTAAATTTAGACTTCTCCTTACATATATTGAAGGGAATTAAGTAAAAACTACTAACTTTAAAACCTAGAACTAGAGCTGTTATATAATGAATAAATTCATGAATAAATAAAATGGAATATTCTATAATAAAAATTTTAAAATAAGGGAGGAAAATATGAATATACAAATATTTGGAAGAAAGAAATGCTTTGATACAAAAAAAGCAGAAAGATATTTTAAAGAGAGAAATATTAAATTTCAATATATAGATATAGATTTAAAGGGATTAAGTAATGGAGAACTTAATTCAGTTAAAAGAAATGTATCAATTAATGAATTAATTAATACAAAAGCAAAAGAATATAAAAGCCTTAACTTAGATAAAATAAGAAATACAGATATGAAGGAAGAATTATTATTAAAAAATCCAAAGTTATTTAACTCACCTATTGTAAGGAATGGTAATTTAGCAACTTTAGGATATAAAAAAGAGATTTGGGACAAATGGGAATAACAAAATAAGGTGAACAGATGATTAGAATTAAAATACAAAAAGAAAAAAATGATAGTTTAATTTTTAAGATTAACATAAAAAATAATGAGATTGAAAAGTATAGATTTTTAAAAAGAGCTATAATTGAAGGTAAGTCTATAAAGGGTAATTTCAATTATGAAATTCCATTAAGATTTTTAGTTCCTATAGTAAATAATATAGATAAAGATAATATCTGTATAGATAGACATAGTAAGCTAGAATTTTTAGAGTTCTATGATGAGTTTGAGGAAAAATATTATTCAAGTTTAACTGCCACTCCTAAGTTTATGAAAATATGGAGACAAGAAAAATGCCCAAATATATTTAAAATCAGGATTAATCCTGAAACATTAGAATTATCTAAAGAAATAGCATTTAAAAAAGTAAATATTGAATTTGAGTCAATAATATAAAAGAATCAAAGCCAGGTTGCTTTGATTCTTTTTATAATTAATGAAGGAGATGAATTTATATGGATTAGCCTAAAAGCTAATAGCTAATATAGTATATGAAAAAGATTTAATAGGTGACACTTATTTTTTTGTAAGTTCATACAATTAAAATAATTTAAAATTCATTGTATAATAATTGTAATAGAAATAGTATAGGGGGATAATATGGAGAAATTTTATAATTATGGTAGAGGGAGTTTTAAAACAATTAATGAAGGCAATGAATTAAGTTGGTTAATTAGTAACGGTGTTGGAGGGTTTTCTAACTCAACAGTAGCTGGTGGAAGTGCAATACTTCATCATGGATATTTGGTTGCAGCTTTAAATCCACCTGTAAATAGATATTTAATTTTATCAAGAACTCAAGAAGAAATAAATATAAATTCTAGGAAGTACGATTTAACTTCTCAAAATTACATTAACACATCGAAGAATGGTCATGAATATCTAGAAAGATTTATTTTTGATTCTATTCCAGAATATAGATACAGAGTTGAAGATGTGAATATTAAAAAGACCATATCGATGGATTATGGGTATAATACAGTAGCTGTTTGCTATGAAATTGAAAATGGTATAGAAGATATAAATTTCAAAATAGTACCTCTCTTTAATTATAGACTATCAGGAGAAGCTATAGAAAAATCAAAATTAAAATTTAATGCAGAAGTAAATGGTAATAGGCTAATCTTAATTCCAAAGGAAAATAAAGATATAAAAATTATTTGTGAAGCTTCAGAGGGTGAATTATATGATAGGAGATTGATACCATCCAATATTACAGATCCAAATTATCTATACGAAGAAAATAATTATTATAATATTGAAAATAGAACTGGATTTTTAGGTTTAGATAACCACTATACACCATATGAAATAAATATAAAAATAAAGGCTAATGAAACAAAAAAGTTGTACATAATATGTAGTATAGAAAAAGAGATACAAAAAGATGGATTTGAAATAGAAAAGGAATATAAAGATAGAATAAACAAATTAGTTATAAAAGCAGGCTACAAGGATAATTTTGCGAACAATTTAGTTAAAGCTGCTGACCATTTTATTGTGCAAAGAAATAGCACAGGACTTAAGACTATATTGGCTGGATATCCTTGGTTTACTGATTGGGGAAGAGATACAATGATAGCCTTTGAAGGAGTGGCGTTATGTACAAATAGATATGAGGATGCTAGAGAAATATTAGAATCCTTTTCTAAGTATGTAAAGAATGGACTGGTTCCAAATTTATTTCCGGATGAAAATACAGAACCTCTATATAATACTGTAGATGCTTCTCTTTGGTATTTTCAAGCTGTTTATAAGTATTTAAAATATACGGGAGAAGAGAAAGATTATAAATTTATAGAGGAAAAGATATATGATAAATTAGTTGAAATTTTTAAGGCATATTCTACTAAAACATTATTCTCAATAGGTATGGATGAAGATGGGCTGATTTTTGCGGGATCAGGGTTAGATCAAGTAACTTGGATGGATGTAAGAATAGGAGAATTAGTAGTAACTCCAAGACATGGTAAGCCAGTAGAAATAAATGCATTATGGTATAATGCTTTATGTATAATGGATGAGCTAAGAATTAAATTTAATAAAGAAGATTTAGGATATCAAAAATTAGCACAAACTGTAAAAGATAACTTTGAGAGAAAGTTCTGGAATGATGAAAAGAAATGCTTATATGATGTTATAGATGAAAAAGATGATAAAATTAGGCCTAATCAAATTTGGGCAGTATCATTACCTTTTTCCATTTTATCAAAGGAAAAAGAAAAACTTGTAGTAAATACTGTTTATAAGCACTTATATTCTACATATGGATTAAGATCTCTATCTTTTATGGATAAAGAATATAAAGGGAAGTATGTTGGAAAACTTATTAATCGAGATTTAGCATACCATATGGGTACTACTTGGAGCTTTTTAATTGGACCATTTATCACAGCTTATTTAAAGGTAAATGATTATAATAAAAATTCAATATATAAAGCAAAAGAAATGCTATCAGCATTTGAAGATCATATGAAAGATGGATGTATTAACGGTATAGCTGAAATATTTGATGGGGATTTTGCGTCTATTAGTAGAGGATGCTACACACAAGCATGGAGTGTAGGAGAAGTATTACGAATCTATAATATTCTATATAAAAAAATGGATATTCATAAGTAGTTTTTTATTGTATCATTTTATAATATATATATATGGAAGGGGTAGGGAAATGAAGAAATTAATAACTTATTCTAATATAGTATTTATTATTTCCGTAGGGATATTTATCTACGGAGCTTATAAAATATTTACAGTAAGACAACTGCTTCCTGCTGGAGTATGTCCTATTGATAATAATAGACCGATATTATTTATAGGGATTTTCTTTATGGTATTATCAATAATAATATCATATATAGAAGACAAAATAGCAAAAAAGAAAATTCTGGAATAATATAACTATATCAATATGATAATTTTTATTAATATGATACAAATTAAGCATTAACAGGTGTTTAGCTAATTAGAGTTGTATAATTTATCATTTTAATACTTAAATTACAAAAGTAATTTCACATAGAATTAAATTATATATAGTATTTACAAGATTAAGAAGAGTGTTTAGGGTTTTGGCATATTTATTGCTTAAATAATATGTGAAACTTTAGAGCTCTTTTTTAGTTTCAAAATAATTTTGAAACAGATAATTATATCAAAAATATAATTAAACGATTACTTTATAATTTAAAGAATACGATTATTATCAATTTGAGAAAAGCTTTTCAAATTGATAATAATCATATATTCTCGAGTGATGTATTAAGTTTATACCTTTAATTTACATGAGGGGGAATATCATGATAGAAGTAGAAAAAAAGAAAGTTAAAAGCTATTCAATATTTGATGTAGATGGGGTGCCTAGTATAAAAAAAGCTATGCCATTATCTATGCAACATTTACTAGCTATGATAGTTGGAAATGTTACTCCAGCTATAATAGTTGCTGGTATTACTGGAATGAACTTGAGTGATAAAACTTTATTAGTTCAATGTTCATTATTTATGGCTGGTATCGCAACGTTAATGCAATTATATCCAATATGGAAACTAGGTTCAAGGTTACCTGTAGTTATGGGAATAAGTTTTGCTTATGTACCAACATTAACAGCTATAGGCTCTGCTTATGGAATAGAGGCCATTTTCGGAGCTCAATTAATTGGAGGTATTGCAGCAATAATAGTTGGTGCCTTTATTAAGCCTCTAAGAAGGTTATTTCCACCACTAGTTGCAGGAACAGTAGTATTTACAATTGGATTATCTTTATATCCAACTGCAATAAGGTATATGGCGGGTGGATCAACAGCAAGTGATTTTGGTTCTCCTACAAATTGGATAATAGCAATGGTTACACTAGTTGTAGTTTTATTTTGCAACCATTTTACAAAGGGATATGTAAAGTTAGCATCTATATTGGTAGGAATAATTGCAGGCTATATATTCTCAATAATTATTGGAAGAGTAGATTTTGCAGCAATTTCAAATGCTGGATGGGTTCAAGTTCCAACACCGATGCATTTCGGAATGGAGTTTATGCCTTCTGCAATAATATCTATGGTAATAATTTATATAGTTAACTCTGTGCAAGCTGTTGGAGACTATTCAGCTACAACAGAAGGTGGATTAAGTAGAGAACCAAAGGATACAGAGTTGGCAGGAGGAATAATGGCAAATGGGGTATCTAGTATAGTTGGTGCATTCTTTGGAGGATTGCCAACGGCGACTTACAGTCAAAATGTTGGAATCGTTGCTATGACTAAGGTCGTAAGCAGGTATATAATAATGCTAGCAGCCATGTTTATGTTAATAGCAGGTTTTATACCTAAGTTTGGAGCTTTAATCACGACAATACCACAAAGTGTTTTAGGTGGAGCTACGATAATAGTATTTGCTATGATAACGATGACAGGTATAAAAGTAATTATAAAAGATGAGCTTTCAAGTAGAAATATGAGTATAGTTGGGCTTTCTGTTGCACTTGGGATGGGTATAACACAAGTTCCAGGAGCCTTAGATACATTTCCAAGCTGGGTTAATATGGTGTTTGGTAGTTCACCAGTAGTAATAACAACAATTACTGTAATATTACTAAATTTAATATTACCAAAACAAACTATAGAAGATGAAGATAATGAAAGAAGTAAAATAGAGAACTAAAATAGAGCACTATATATAGAGTTAAATCTATGTATAGTGTTTTATTATGATAATTTTTACTAAAGAGTATAAGAAGAAGGATATTATCAAAATGAGAAGGAATATTTATGAATATACTTAAATATATTTAATAGTTATGGAATTCTAGAAGTGTAAAGTTTATGAATTGTAAGATAATGGCATGGGAATTGCTTAATTATATATAGAAGTAATAAATAGTTATATAAAAAAGCAAAAAAGAGGTGTATAGATATGTCATCTATATTGAAAGAAATTCAAGGTGCCGTAATGAAATATATTAACATAGTAGAAAAAATACTAATGGTTGATGTAGAAGTGGTTGATGAAAATCTAATAAGAATTGCAGCAACAGGAGCTTACAGAAATAGAATAGATAAAGATATATCAAAGCAAGGATATGCATATAGAGATGTATTGAAAACTGGGGAATTTAGAGCTATAACTGAACCAGGAAAAGATAGTATTTGTAACAGTTGTATAAAAAGAGGAAAATGCGAAGAATTATTTGAGATGAGTACACCAATTAAATTTCAAGGGAGAATTATTGGGGTAATTGGATTAGTTTGCTTTAGTAGGGAACAAAAAGAACAAATAATTGATAGATTTGAAAATTATAAAGCTTTTATGGAACAAATAGCCGAATTTATAAGTACAGCTGCATACGAAAACTTTCAAAGAAAAAGAGAAGACATAGTACTAAAGTCAATGAATTTAATTATAGATAAGATGGATCAAGGAGTAATGGTCTTAAATAAAAATGATAAAGTAACACATATAAATTCTAAAGGTGTTGAGCTAATTAAACAGGTAGATAATTTTTTTATTTCAAGGGTATCTATTGAAGCAACTGGAGATAGTTTATTTCAAATGGAAATATATAAAGTAACTATTGGAAAACAAACATTTCAATTTATAGGGAATATTTTTTCAATGGAGTTAAATGATAAGCAGTTTGATAAAATATTTGTATTTAGAGATTATAAAGGGTTTAGAGATGATATATCAGAATATACGAATATAAAAAACACAATTAGGACAGAAAATATTTTAGGACAAACTAACATAATGCAAGATTTAAAAAGAAAAGTAAAAAAAATAGCTTTATCAACTTCAACAGTATTAATAACAGGGGAAAGTGGTACTGGTAAAGAAGTTTTTGCAAGAGCCATACATAACGAGGGGAATAGAAAATCTAAGGCTTTTGTTGCAATTAATTGCGGTGCCATTCCAGACACTCTTTTAGAAAGCGAATTATTTGGTTATGTCAAAGGTGCATTTACAGGTGCAGATCCTATGGGGAAAATAGGGAAATTTGAACTTGCAAATAAAGGTACTATTTTTTTGGATGAAATTGGGGATATGCCAATTTATCTTCAAACAAAGCTATTAAGAGTACTTCAAGAAAGAAAGATTACAAGAGTCGGGTCAAATAAAGAAATTGATATAGATGTAAGAGTTATTGCAGCGACAAATAAAAATTTAAAAGAATTAATAAAAGAAAATAAATTTAGAGAAGATTTATATTATAGATTAAATGTAATACCTTTTGAAATTCCACCATTAAGAGAAAGAATAGAAGATATAGAAGTATTAATAGAGTTTTTTATTAATAAATACACTAATTTATTAGGTAAAAGCTTTAAAAATATAGTAATGACAGATGATGTAAAGAAATCTTTTTATAGATATTCTTGGCCAGGAAATGTGAGAGAATTAGAAAATACAATAGAATTTATAGTTAATATGATAGGTCTTGATGGAGTGATTGATAAAGAAGTTATACCAATGAACATTTTATCATGTGAAAAAGTTGAAAGAAATTTTGATAGAAATGAAATCCTTCCTCTTAAAGAATTAGAAGAAATTGAAATTAAAAAGGCACTAAATATTTATGGAACAACAACGGAAGATAAAAAAATGATAGCTAAAAAATTAGGAATAGGTATAGCAACATTATATAGAAAGATCGATGAGTATAAATTATTAAAGTCGTAAGCAATAATAATGAAATATGTATTGATAATATATAGAAAAAAATATATTAAACTACTCTATTTGTAAACAGTTACAAGAAGTATTTTTGGAGGTGTAAAATGACTTATAAAGTAATAGGAAGCAATGTAAATAGGGTTGATGCAGTTGCTAAAGTTACGGGGAGGGCAAAGTATGTTGATGATTTTTTTGAAAGGGACATGCTTATTGGTAAGGTTCTACGAAGCCCTTATGCTCATGCAAAAATAATCGATATTGATGTAAGTGAAGCAATTAAGGTAGAAGGAGTAGAAGCTGTAATAACTTATAAAGATTTACCAAATATAAAATTCGCTACAGCAGGACATCCTTGGTCCTTAGAGCCTAGCCATAGAGATATTGAAGATAGACTCATATTAACTGATAAAGCTAGATTTGCTGGAGATGCTATAGCAGCAGTAGTAGCAAGTGATGAGATAATAGCAGAAAGAGCATTAAAGCTTATTAAAGTTGAATATGAAGTTTTACCTCATATTATAAAAGCTGAAGATGCAATTAAAGAAGGAGCATCAATAATACATGAAGAAAGACCGAATAATATATTAGGTGATAGGGGTTCAGAATCAGGAAATATTGAAGAGGATTTGAAGAATGCTGACAAAATATTTGAAGCAACTTTTGAAACTAGTATAGTACAACATTGTCAAATGGAAAATCATAGTGCATATTCTTATGTTGATGGTGAAGGAAGAATAGTAATTATTTCATCTACACAAATACCTCATATTGTAAGAAGAATAGTAGGACAAGCTTTTGGAATACCTTGGGGAAAAGTAAGAGTAATAAAACCTTATATTGGAGGTGGATTCGGAAATAAACAAGATGTAGTTTTGGAACCGCTAACAGTCGCAATGAGCCTTGCAGTAAATGGTAGACCAGTTAGATATGCATTAAATAGAGAAGAATGTTTTATTGATACAAGAACTAGACATGCTATGAAATTAAAATTTAAAACTGCAGTAACTAATGATGGAAAATTGCTTGGGATAGATATAGACAATTTAGTTAATAATGGTGCTTATGCTTCTCATGGTCATTCGGTAACAATGAGTGCTGGTAGTAAATTTAGACCATTATATAATTTTAATTCAATTAGATATGCTCCTAAGACAGTTTATACAAATTTACCTGCAGCAGGTGCTATGAGAGGATATGGTGCACCACAAATGTTTTTTGCTCTTGAAAGTCATGTTGAAGATATTGCAAGAGAATTAAAGATGGATCCAATAGAGTTTAGATTAAAGAATTTAGTTAGTGAAGGATATATTGAGCCAGTTAGCAAAAATATTGTCAGAGCTTTTGCTCTTCCTGAATGTATAGAAGAAGGAAAAAGGTTAATAAATTGGGACAAAAAGAAAGAATTATATAAGAATCAAAAAGGCGATAAAAGAAGAGGAATAGGAATGGCATGTTTTAGCTATTTCGCCGGAACACATCCAGTTGCTTTAGAGGCTGCAGGGGCAAGAATAGTTATGAATCAAGATGGATCAGTACAATTACAAATAGGTGCTACTGAAATAGGACAAGGTAGTGATACTGTATTTGGGCAAATGGTAGCTGAAGTACTAGGAATTCCTTTAGATATGGTACATGTTATAAGTAATCAAGATACTGATATAACACCTTTTGATTTAGGATCATTTGCATCAAGACAAACATTTGTATCAGGAGCAGCAGTAAAAAAGGCAGCATTAGAAGTTAGATATAAAGTTTTGCAATTTGCTAGTGATAAATGTGGACTAGAAAAAGATGCATTAGATATTGAAAATTGCAATATTATAGAAAAAAAGTTGGGTAGAACTGTTTGTTCATTAGAAGAGATAGCTATGGAATCATATTATGACAGAATAAAATCTGCTCCTATTACAAGTGATACATCAGTAAATGTTAGAGTTAATTCAATTTCTCATGGTGCAACTTTTACAGAAGTAGAAGTAGATATGAAAACAGGGAAAATAGAAGTTTTAGAAATTTATAATATACATGATTCAGGTATAATAATGAATCACAAATTAGCAGAAGGTCAGGTAGACGGCGGAGTTAGTATGTCCTTAGGTTATGCGCTTTCAGAGCAAATGCTTTTTGATGAAAAAACAGGAAAGCCACTAAATAATAATTTGTTGGATTATAAATTGCAGACAATAATGGATACACCTAATATAGGTTCTGCATTTGTAGAAAAGTTTGAACCAGCAGCTGGTTTTGGACAAAAATCTCTTGGCGAAAATACAACGATATCACCAGCGCCAGCAATACGTAATGCAGTATTAGATGCAACAGGGGTTGCTTTTAATAAAATTCCAATGAATCCTCAGTCAGTTTTTGAGAAATTTAAAGAACTTGGACTAATTTAAGGAGGAAGAGAAATGTTTGATATAAAAAATATTTATGGACCTAAAACTATAGAAGAAGCATTAGATATCTTAGATGGTAGTGAAAATATAAAGATTATAGCTGGTGGAACAGATGTATTAATAAAATTACATCACGGAGAAATGTGTGGAATAGAACTTCTTAGTATAAGAGATATAGAGGAGTTAAAAGAGATAGTATTAAATGATGATGGAGATATTGAAATAGGTGCTATGTCTTCTTTCACAGATATATTTAGAAATGTAATAATAAATGAAAATATATATGTATTATCAGAGGCAGCAGTATCTATGGGAGGTCCACAAGTTAGAAATATGGCTACCATAGGAGGGAATGTATGTAATGGTGCAGTTTCAGCAGATAGTGCTACAACTCTTTTTGCGCTAAATGCATGGCTTTTATTAAGAAGAAAAAATGAAGAAAGAATAGTGCCTATAAAAGATTTTTATTTAGGGCCAGGTAAGGTTAGTATTCTTCCAGATGAAATATTAGTAAAGATAATAATAAGAAAAGAAGATTATAAAGGTTATAAAGGAAATTATATAAAATTTAGTAATAGAAAAGCTATGGATATTGCAATGTTAGGGGTATCTGTATTTGGAGCTATTGAAAATGATAAAATTAAAGATTTAAGAATCTCATTAGGAGTGGCAGCTCCAACTCCAGTTAGATGTTTAGTGGCAGAAGAATTTGCTAGTGGCATAGAATTAAATATGAAAAATATAATAGAAATATCAGAAAAAGCTTTACTTGATGCAAGACCAAGAAATTCATGGAGAGGCTCTAAAGACTTCAGGGAACATTTGATAAAAGAGCTAACTAAGAGAGGAATTTTAGAAGTAATAAAAAGAGCTGGAGGTGTAGTTTATGAGTAGTGAATTTATGAAGAAAATAACTCTTATAATAAATGGGAAAAAGCGTAGTTTAGAAGTTGATATAAGAGAAACTTTATTAGATGTATTGAGGGAGAGGTTGCATTATACAGGAGTAAAAAGAGGATGTTCTGTAGGGGAATGTGGTGCTTGTACAGTTTTAGTAGATGGAGTCCCAATAGATGCATGCATATATATGGCTATATGGGCAGATGAAAAAGAAATTTTAACAATAGAAGGCGTGGAGAAAAATGGAGAGCTTTCAAAGGTACAAAAAGCATATATAGAAGAAGGAGCAGTACAATGTGGATTTTGTACACCAGGATTAGTCCTTACAACAACGTCTCTAGTTAATAGTGGTAAAAATTATACTGATGAAGAAATAAAGAGAGAAATTTCAGGGCATTTATGTCGTTGTACAGGATATCAAAAGATATTTAATGCTACAAAAAAATCATTGGAGGAATAAAATTCTTAAGTCTATTAAAGCTATCTAATTTATAAAATTTGGAGGAGTAATTATGAAAAATACCTTATTTATAAAAAATATCAAAGCTTTAGTAACATGTGATGAAAAAGATAATTTATTTAAAAATGTAAATTTATATATTGAAGATGGAATTATAAAGTATATAGGTAATGATATATATGAAGCTGAAGAGGTAATTGATGCAAAGGATATGTATGTATATCCAGGTCTTGTAAATGGACATCATCACCTTTTCCAAACATTTACTAGAAACTTACCACAAGTACAAAATATGGAGCTTTTTGATTGGTTAACTACTTTGTATGAAATTTGGAAAGGAGTAGTTTCTGAATCAGTAAGATATAGTGCCTTAGTTGGCATGGGAGAGTTAGTGAAGTATGGGTGTACAACTTGTTTTGATCATCACTATCTTTTCCCAGAGAAAGCTGAAGAAACTCTTATCGATGAGCAATTTAATTCAGCTAAAGAGTTAGGAATTAGATTCCATGCATCAAGAGGAAGCATGAATTTAAGTAAAAAAGATGGAGGTTTGCCACCTGATTCTGTAGTTCAAAAGATTGATAAAATTATGTATGACTCTGAAAGAGTAATAAAAAAATATCATGATGCTAATGAATTTTCTATGAGACAAGTTGTATTAGCACCATGTGCTCCATTTAATGTGACAGCTGAGCTAATGAAAGAAAGTGCAGCTTTAGCTAGAAAGTATAATGTTAGACTTCATACGCATTTAGCAGAAACAAAAGATGAAGAAAAGTACACTCTTGAGAAATTTAATATGAGACCACTTGAATATATGGAAACCCTTAATTGGATTGGTAGTGATGTATGGTATGCACATGGAATTCACTTTAATACAGATGAGCTTAAGGTATTAGCAAGAACGCAAACAGGAGTAGCTCATTGTCCAATTTCCAATATGAAATTATCATCAGGAATAGCAAGGATTCCAGAAATGATAGAATTAGATGTGCCTGTTGGATTAGCTGTTGATGGTAGTGCAAGCAATGATGGATCAAACCTTCTAGAAGAACTTAGAATTTGTTATTTACTTCATAGATTAAATTGGAGTAATAAGGCACCAACTGGATATGATATATTAAAATTAGCTACTAAAGGAAGTGCTAGAATACTTGGAAGAAAAGATATAGGGGAACTTTCAGTTGGAAAAGCTGCTGATTTATTTATGATTAATTCAAATAGATTAGAATTTATAGGTGCAGAATATGATCCAAAATCAATATTAGGAACTGTAGGTTGTAAGGCACCTGTAGATTATACTATTATTGCTGGAAAAGTAGTAGTTAAAGCAGGGAAAATTACTACAATAGATGAAGAAAAAACTATTTTTGAAGCTAGAAAAGCAGTAGAAAATTTATTTGCAAAAATATAGTAATCATATGTATATTTACTAATTAAATAAATTTAGTACTTGGGATTACTTACTTAAAAATAAAGGTGTGTAGAAAAAATGAATGGAATAATTTTAGGCTCTGGGTTTAGTAGAAGAATGGGAAAAAATAAATTGCTAATGAATATTGGCGAAGAGGCTATTATTCAAAAGGTTATAAGAGAAATAAAGAAAAGTAATATTTCTAAAATAATTCTAGTGGCAAAAGAAGAGGATGTTATTAATATTGGAATAAAAGAAGATATAGAAGTGATAAAGAATGATTTTGCTATTTATGGACAAAGTCAATCAATAAAACTTGGATTATCAAAAGCAGATTTAAAGCAAAATTTTATGTTTTTCTGTGGAGATCAACCATTTATAGATAGTATTTCTATAAATAAGTTAATAGCTTCTTCTATAAAGTTTCAAAATAATATAATAATACCGATGGTTAAAGGGGAGACTGGGAGTCCTATTATTTTTCCAAAATATTTAAAGAATGAGTTAGAAGAATTAGAAGGGGACATTGGAGGAAAAGAAGTAGTAAAAAATAATAAAGATAAAGTTAAGTATATAGATATAGAGAATACTTCATTTCTACAAGATATAGATACGATAGAAGATTATAATAAATTCATTAAAGCTATAAATAAATAACAATATTCTTATTATTACTAGAATTTGATTCAAAATACGATTTATATAAGTTAAAAGATATATCTTTAGAGATTAAGGTGGAGGTAACCAAAATGGATTATAGATTTATATCTGAAGAGGTTAAAAAATGTGCAGAAAAGTATAAAGAAGATATGAGTGAGTTTTTAAGAGAAATAATAGCCATTCCTTGTGAAAGTTGTAATGAAGAAATTAAAATATTGAGAATAAAAAAAGAAATGGAGAAAGTTGGCTTTGATAAGGTGGAAATTGATCCTATGGGAAATATTTTAGCTTATATTGGAACAGGAAGCCATTTAATAGCTATGGATGGACATGTAGATACTGTAGGTATTGGAGATCCAAGTCTTTGGAATTATAATCCTTATGAAGGTGACGAAGATGAAGAGGTAATATTAGGTAGAGGTACTAGTGATCAAGGTGGTGGTATCGCTGCCATGGTTTATGCAGGGAAAATAATTAAAGAGTTAAATTTAGAAGACGATTATACATTATTAATTACATGTACAGTTCAAGAGGAAGATTGTGATGGGTTATGTTGGCAATATATTATTAATGAAGATAATATAAGACCAGAATTTGTTGTAGTAACAGAACCTACAGGATGTAATATATATAGAGGTCATAGAGGAAGAATGGAAATTAAGATTAGTACTTCAGGATTAAGCTGTCATGGCTCTGCACCTGAAAGAGGAGAAAATGCCATATTTAAAATGGCTCCTATACTTAATGAACTAAAGGAATTGGATGAAAAATTAATTGATAATGATTTTTTAGGCAAAGGAACAGTAACAGTATCAGAAATATTCTATTCTTCACCATCAAGATGTGCTGTGCCAGATGGTTGTAGTATTTCAATAGATAGAAGATTAACCTATGGAGAAACCTACGAATTTGCACTCGAACAAATAAGAAACTTAGACTCTATAAAGAAAAATAATGCAAAAGTTACAATGTATGATTATAGTAAGAAATCATATACAGGACTAGTATATAAGACTAAAGCATATTTTCCAACATGGGTTATACCTGAAGAACATAATGTTTGTCAGAGCTTAATAGATACTTATCAAATGCTTTTTAAAACAGATCCAATAGTTGATAAATGGACATTTTCAACTAATGGGGTGTCAATAATGGGACGATATAATATCCCTTGTATAGGATTTGGACCAGGGCATGAGGAACAAGCTCATTCACCAAATGAAAGAACATGGAAAAGTGAAATTGTTAAAGCAGCAGCTATGTATTCATTAATTCCTTTAATATATTTAGACAAAATAAAAAAGAGACAATAATATACTAAATTACTTTATACAGATAACAAATAATATTCAAAGCAAATGCTATTTTTGTTTGTAGGATGAGGGTAAAAATGGTAACATATAATAAATGGGAATTATAAATACTATGGGATACAGGTGATAGTATGGAAGAGAGATTTATTGAGAATATTGCTAATAAAGTTAGTGATGGAATTATCATTTTAAATTCTAATAATAAGGTAATTTATGCCAATAATTATGTAAGAAAGGCTTTGAATGTAGGAAATAAAGAAGTAGAAAAGATTGAAGTTTTTATAGAAAATGAAAATAAAATTATAATCAAATTTAAAGAAGCCGAGTTTGATGGTATAGGAGAAAGTTTTAATATTGACAGTGATTCTTATAATTATAAGAGTATAATTATATTGAATAAAATTTGTAATAAAGATAAATGTAATATTGAAAGAAAAAATAATGTATGGGGAGAAGTAGCTCTTGAGTCGATAATTGGGAACTCAGACTCTATGAAAAATATTAAAAATAAAATTGTAAAAATAGCAAATTCTACTTCATCAGTATTTATTACAGGAGAGAGTGGTACAGGTAAGGAAGTAATAGCAAGAGCTATACATTATCAAAGTAATAGAAGAGATAAACCTTTTGTTGCAATTAATTGTGCAGCAATACCAGAGCCACTTTTAGAAAGTGAACTTTTTGGATATGCAAAAGGTGCTTTTAGTGGAGCAAGCAATTCTGGAAGAATTGGGAAATTCGAGCTAGCTAACGGTGGGGTGATATTTTTAGATGAAATAGGTGATATGCCATTAGCTTTGCAAGTTAAGTTACTTAGAGTACTTCAAGAGCGAAAGTTCTGTAAAGTTGGGTCTAATAAAATGATTAATTTAGATATTAGAGTTATTTCAGCAACTAATAAAAATATAAGAGAAATGATTAAGGAAAAGACTTTTAGAGAAGATTTATTTTATAGAATAAACGTTATACCTATAGAAATGCCAAGTCTTTCTCAAAGAAAAGAAGATATTAAGCCATTAGTATTAAGTTTTATAGATAAATATTGCAACGCAAATAATTTACCTAATATTAATATAGACGATAATGTAATTGAAAAATTAAAATATTATCCTTGGCAAGGCAACATAAGGGAATTACAAAATTCAGTTGAATTTATGATTAATTTAGTTGGAGAAGATAATTTAATAACAACAAGTATTTTGCCAGATTATATTATTGAGTATTACGATAATAACAAAGAACCATTGGAAACAATTTTTGATGGAGAGTTTATAACATTAGAGGAATTAGAAAAAAAATACATAAACTATGCATTAAAAAAATATGGGAGCGATACTAAAGGAAAATCTAAGGCTGCAAAGAAGTTAGGAATAGGACTAGCTACCTTATATAGAAAGAGTTAGGAAAGTATATTTAGAAGATGTAAGAGAATTAAGAAGTTTAATATTTAGGAAGATAATTGATATGTCAGTTATCTTCTTTTTATTTATTTAGATAATTATATTTAATTTCTTAAAATGATAATTGCATTTATAAATATGATAAAAACTTAGAACAATAGACAAGAAATAATAGTTATATAAAAAGTAAAAAAAGAAAATCAATTAAATAATTCTATATATATTTAATTTTTTTATTTTGGCATGATTAATGCTTGAAATATTTATGATTATATTATATTGGAGGTAAGATAAATGATTCTAATAGGAAATGGTATGGTTATAACACAAGATATAGATAATCCATTTATAAGTAATGGAGCTGTAGTGTTACAAGATAACCTAATATTAGAAGTAGGAAATTTTATTGAATTAAAGAACAAGTATAAAGAATATGAATTTATTGATGCCAAGGGCAAGGTTATAATGCCAGGCTTAATTAATACACATCATCATATTTATAGTGCCTTTGCAAGAGGAATGGATAATAAGGAAGAGCTAGCACAAGACTTTAATGAAATATTAGAAAGATTATGGTGGAAATTAGATAAAAAGTTAAGTATTCAAGATACTAAATATAGTGCTTATACAACTTATATTGATTGTATAAAAAATGGAGTAACTACTGTTTTTGATCATCATGCAAGTCCAATGAGTATAAAAAATAGTTTGTTCACAATAGCAGAAGTTGCTAAGGAACTTGGTATTAGAACTTCCTTATGTTATGAAGTTTCAGAAAGGGATGGATTAGATATAGCAAATGAGGGTATTGCTGAAAACGTAAACTTTATAAAGTATGCTAACAAAGATGAAAGCGATATGATAAAAGGGTTATTCGGTTTACATGCATCATTTACTTTAAGTGATAGTACTCTTGAAAAATGTATTAAAGAGATAGAGGGGCTAAATTCAGGATTTCATATACATGTAGCTGAAGGAATTTCAGATTTGCAACATTCATTAAGATATAGCGGGAAGAGAGTAGTAGAAAGGTTATATGATTTTGGAATATTAGGAGAAAAAACTTTAGCAATTCATTGTGTTCATATTAATAATAGAGAATTGGATATAATAAAATCTACAAAAACAAATGTAGTAAATAACCCAGAATCTAATATGGGTAATGCAGTTGGATGTTCCCCTGCTTTAGAGATGATTAATAAAGGGATAAATATAGGAATGGGAACAGATGGATATACAAGTGATATGTTTGAATCTATGAAGGTTTTTCCTATAATACAAAGGCATAATAGATGTAATCCAAGTGTTGCATTTACTGAAACATTTAAAATGTTATTTGATAACAACAGAAATATTGCAAATAAATATTTTAAAAAGGAACTAGGAGTTTTAAAAGAAGGAGCTTATGGGGATGTAATTATAGTAGACTACAATCCATTAACACCTATGAATTCAAATAATTTATTTGGACATATGTTATTTGGATTTACTGGTAGATCAGTTATTACAACTATAATTAATGGAAGAGTTGTAATGAAAGATAGAGAATTAATTAATATAGATGAAGAAAAAATATTTGCTACGTCAAGAGAACTAGCAAGTAAATTATGGAGTCAAATGTAATAGATATAATTTGTATATTTGAATAAAGGTGGAGATAGTATGAGTGATGTAATGAAAATAATGTCTTTCGAAAAGATTCTTGAGATAACTCTTAAAGATTATTATACAAAAGGAAAAATATTTGGAGTAGAAGAAAAACATTTTTATAGAGATATTGACAATAGTATAGAAATGAACTTTTGTAACGAATACTTAAGGTTTCCAATAGGACCAGCTGCAGGTCCACATACACAATTAACTCAAAACTTTCTTGCAGGATATTTAACTGGCTGTAGATATTTTGAACCAAAGACTGTTCAAATTGTAGATGGGAAAGACATGCAAGAAATGATACCTAGACCATGTATAGATGTTAAAAATGTAGGATATAACGTAGAATGGTCAACTGAATTAACTGTAGAAGAGGCAAAAGAAGAATACATTAAAGCTTCAATTTTATTACAGGTTATTGGAATAGAACTTGGATTGTCAGATGTAAAGGATTTTATATTTAATATAAGTGTAGGTTATGACTTAAAGGGTATACAATCAGAAAAAATATCTAATTTTATTGATGATTTAAAAGAAGCTAAAGATACAGATATGTTTAAAGAGTGCATAGAAGTATTAAAGAAAAATATAGATAAATTTAAAAGATTTAAATTAGAAGATATAAATAATATTAGCTCAAAGATTAGCAATATAATTACACTATCTACAATGCATGGATGTAAAGCAAGTGAAATATTAGATATAGCAACTCATCTAATAGATAATAAAAAAATTAATACTCTATTAAAATGCAATTCTACTCTATTAGGATATGATGCTGTAAGAAAAATTTTAGATGATTTAGGTTATGGGGATATAGAATTAAAAGTTCAGGATTTTGAACATGATTTAAAATTTGATATGGCTAAAGAAATAATAGCTAAGTTATTAGAAGTAGGTAAAAAGAATAATGTAACTTTTGGTGTTAAATTAACAAATACATTACCTGTAATTAATAATAGAAACATTATGCCTGGTGAAGCTATGTATATGTCAGGAAAACCTTTATATCCTATAGCAATAAATGTAGCAAAGAATATAGCTAATGAGTTTAAAGATATAAAAATTTCTATGTCAGGTGGAATAGATAAAAATAATGTTTTAGATGTATTTGAAACTGGAATTGCACCAATTACAATAGCTACTTTATATTTACAGCCAAAAGGATACTTAAACAATAATGATGTATTAAATGAAATGAAGAAAATAGGACATGCCACTGAAGGCTTAAACATAGAAAAGCTTAATATATTAGCTGATAATGCAAAAAGTGATTTAAATTATAAAAATAAAGGTAATGGAAAAGTCCTAGAGGATAAGCTAGAAACTTTTGATTGTTTAAAGAGTTGTGGTATTTGTGTAGATGTATGCCCTAATAGAGCAAATATGAAAGTGGTAGTAGAAGAGCTTTCCGCTGATTATCAAATAGTTCATATTGAAAATATGTGTAACGAATGTGGCAATTGTCATATGTTTTGTCCTAAGGGAGGATATCCATATTTAAAGAAAACAACTATTTATGAAAATTTAGAAGAATACAAAGCTTCAAGTAATACTGGAATACTAAGATTAGATAAGGATAAGTTCCTATTAAGAGAAGAAGGTAAAGAATATATTTATGAAGTTAATTCAAACGAAAATAAAAGTAAGTTAGAAATTACAACTGAAACTATTGCTGAAGACTATCCTTATTATATTAAATAAACTTTATTAATTTAATAATTATAAAAGGTAGTTGAGAATATAAAGGAATTTTGATAATTGAGAGGAGCAATATAAATGTATAGTTTTAGGCTCAATGGAAGAGATATAACAGTACAAGAGGATATGGGATTACTTGAGTATTTAAGAGATATAGCCAATTTAACTTCTATAAAAAATGGTTGTGCTGAAGGTGCATGTGGAGCATGTATGGTACTTATTAATGGGGTAGCACAAAGAGCATGTCTTCAAAAATTAAGTAAGTTAGAAAATAAAGAGATAATAACAGTAGAAGGTATCAGTGAAAGAGAAAGAGATGTTTTTGCATATTCCTTTGGTAAATGCGGAGCAGTTCAATGTGGTTTTTGTATTCCAGGAATGGTTATAAGTGCAAAGGGACTTTTAGATAATAATTTAAATCCAACAGAAGATGAAATTAAAAATGCCTTAAGAGGAAATATATGTAGATGTACAGGATATGTAAAAATAATTAACGCAATAATGTTAGTAGCCCAGCTTTTAAGAAATAATGAAGAAGTTCCAAAAGTTTATTGTAAGGGCTTAGTTGGAGAAAATTTACCAAGGATAGATGCTGAAATAAAAACACTAGGTATAGGTAAGTATGCAGATGATTTGAATTTTGAGGGAATGCTATATGGTTCAGCTTTAAGAACAAAATATCCTAGAGCTTTAATAAAAGGAATAGATACAACAAAAGCAAAGGAACTTGAAGGCGTATATGCTGTATTAACAGCTAAAGACATCCCAGGAGATAGATATATAGGGCATTTAGTTCAAGATTGGCCTGCTTTAATAGATATTGGCGAAACAACAAGATATTTAGGTGATGCAATAGCTTTAGTAGCAGCAAAAAATAAGAAAACTTTAAAAGAAGCACTAAGTTTAATAGAAGTAGATTATGAAGAGCTTTCTCCATTAACAAATCCAGAAGAGGCAATGAAGGAAGGCGCTCCTAATATTCATCCAAATGGAAATATATTAAGCAAGCAAGCGCTAAAAAGAGGAAATGCTGAAGAAGCTATAAAAAATTCTAAGTTTGTAGTAACTGAAAAATATAGTACTCCTCCAACAGAACATGCATTTTTAGAACCTGAATGTGCAGTTGCAAATTATGAAAATGAAATCTTAACAGTTTATACTGGTGGACAAGGTATATATGATGAATTAAGAGAAATAGGAAAGTTATTAAATTTAGATCCAAGTAAGCTTAGAATTAAAAGTATGTTAGTTGGTGGAGGCTTTGGTGGTAAAGAAGATATGAGTGTTCAGCACCATGCTGCACTTTTAACATACTACACTAAGAAGCCTGTTAAGGTAGTGTTAAGCAGAAAAGAAAGTATAATAATTCATCCTAAGAGACATGCGATGGAGATGGAATTTACAACAGCTTGTGATGAAAATGGAATTTTAACAGGGATGAAAGCAAGAATAATTTCTGATACTGGAGCCTATGCATCATTAGGTGGTCCTGTATTACAAAGAGCGTGTACTCATGCTGCAGGTCCTTATAATTATCAAAATGTTGATATAGAAGGAACGGCAGTATATACTAATAATCCACCTGCTGGAGCTTTTAGGGGGTTTGGGGTTACACAATCTGCTTTTGCAAATGAATGTAATATTAACAAACTGGCTGAATTAGTTGGAATTTCCCCTTGGGAGTTTAGGTATAGAAATGCAATTAGACCAGGACAAGTATTACCTAATGGTCAAATTGCAGATGAAGGAACAGCATTAGTAGAAACATTACAAGCAGTTAAAGAAACTTTTGATAATAGTAAACATGTTGGTATTGCTTGTGCATTTAAAAATGCTGGATTAGGAGTTGGAATACCTGATACTGGTAGATGTAGAATAGTAATTAAGAATGGAAAAGCTATTATAAGAACTTCTGCTGCTTGCATTGGACAAGGCGTAGGGACAATAGCAACTCAAATAGTTTGTGGAACTACTGAGTTAACTCCTAAGTTTGTATATTTTGATAGTCCAGATACATTTAAAACTCCAAATTCAGGGACAACAACAGCATCAAGGCAAACTGTATTTACTGGAGAGGCTACAAGATTGGCAGCACTAAAATTAAGGGAAGCTCTTAGTGAAAAGTCATTAAAAGAACTAGAGGGTGAAGAATTCTTTGCAGAATTTTGTCCACCAACAGATCCAATGGGAAGTCCTAAGGAAAACCCAGTTAGCCACGTTGCTTATGGGTATGCAACTCAAGTAGTTGTTTTAGATGATAATGGAAAAGTGATTAAAGTTGTTGCAGCTCATGATGTTGGACGTGCAATAAATCCACCATCAGTAGAAGGGCAAATTGAAGGTGGAGTAGTAATGGGACTTGGTTATGCATTAACAGAAGATTATCCGTTAAAAAATAGTGTTCCTCTTGCTAAATTTGGAACTTTAGGATTATTTAGATCTACAGCTATACCAGAGATTGAATCAATTATAATAGAAAATAATAAAGAAGAAGTAGCTTATGGAGCTAAAGGAGTAGGCGAAATAGTAGTTGTTCCAATAGCACCAGCAATGCAAGGAGCATATTATAAGCTTGATGGAGAGTTTAGAACTAAACTTCCTCTTGAAAATACATTCTATAGAAAAGCTAAAAAATAATAAAAAATAGCTATAACTTAAAGGTTATAGCTATTTTTTTATTCTTGATATCACTATTATTTCAAAATAAGTGTTGAGAAAAGATAGGTATATATGGTATATTTTATCGAGTAATATTGTATAAAATTAATTTATAAATTGTAAAAGTGAAGGGAGTAAAATATGAACAGAAGAAAAATTTCTGCTATGTTAGCAGTTGCTTTAATAACAAGTCAAACGCAAACTATAACATTTGCAGAAACTGTTACTAATAATGCTAAACTAGAAATAGTAAATGAAGTTAATATTAACAATATAGATGAAAGTAATTTAGATATAGCATCAGATGAAATAAAAGATGATGAAAATATCGAAGAGCTAGATATTGAAATTACCGAAGAGTCAAATGATATTATTAACAATGAAGAAGTAAATAAATTAGATAATGAAAAACAAAATCAAGTTCAAAGTAAAATTGTTGGTAAGTTAGAATTAGATATGAACTTTTCTACACCAATAAAGGTTGCAGATGCTGATAAAACAAATATAAGTATTAAATTAATTAAAGATGGTGAAAATTATACTATTAATTTAGGCTCAGATATTAATAAAGGAAATATAGAAGGTACAGATATAGCTTATTCTTTAGAAGCTTTAGATTATACTAGAGCACAATTATCTGAAAGTGCAACTGATATAGATTTTTATCATTTAACTTTTGAAAATCTTGATTTAGGTACATATTCCTTAGAAATATCAGGAGCTGGATATCAAACTTTATCTATACCTAAAATCGAAATTCAAAACGTATCAAAGAGAATTTTATTAGGAACATCTGATAAAACAATAGTATTAAATGATAACGGTACAGAAGATAAAGCTGATGATATTATAGAAGAATATGTAGGAATGTTTTTATCTGGAGATGTAAATGATGACGGTGCAGTTAATAAAGCAGATTATGATGAAATGAAATCTAAAATAACTTCTAAAAGCACTGAAGAGAGGTATGATTTAAATAGAGATGGAAAGATAGATATTACTGATTTAGCATATGTTCATAGTAATATAGATAAAGTTCAAAAAGGTGCTGTTATAATAGACACAGACATTATAATAAATCCAGCTTCAGTTAATGTTTTAGCAATGGATGGAACTTTAGTAGAAGATGGAGCAAATATTAAAGATATCTTAGAAGATAATAATAAAAGTGTAAGTTTAAAAAATGATAAAGATATAGAAATAAGTGAAGAAAATCCTGTTTCAGTTAATATAGATTTAACAGGTAATTCTTCTGTGGCAAATAAAGTCGAGCAAATAGTTATAAAAGCTCCAAGTGAAAATGCACCAACATCTGGTAGTGTTGTAATAGGAGATGAGGTATTTGAATTTAACGAAAGTAATATAGTAACTGCATCAGCTTATGCTCGTACATCAGAAGAAACCATAGTTATTAACTTAGGAAAGCAAGTAGCAGTAAGTGAAGTTAAGATAAATATTACTGGAAGCAGAGGAAATAAGAATTTAACAGAAATAGCTAAAGTAGAATTCTTAAATAATGTTTATACAGAAATCCCTAAACCTAAAATGAATATACCAGTTATAAATAGCTTTACTAGCACAACTCAAGTTGGACAAGAATCTATGACTATAGGATGGGATCATGAAAATAACGTAACTGGATATGAAGTAAAAGTTGAAAATTTAAGTAATAATTCAGTTAACACATATAAGACTGGTGAAAATTCTTTAAGAATAGAAAAAGTAGAAGGATACGGTATATATAGAATCAGTATTCAATCACTATCAGGTGAATGGAAGAGTGGATATAAGGATGAACAAGAAGGATATAGTATAGCTGAAATAGGCGATACTAACCTAACAAATAATTCAAATGATAAAGATGGTATTCCAGATAATGTTGATTTAAATTATAACCCTCAGGCTTGGGATTCAAATACAGGAAAATTAAGTGAAAGTGCAACGGGAGAAAATGGAAATAGCTTTGGTAAAGATTCTATAATAGAAGTTCAAGTTATTCCAGAAACAGCACCAGAAGGACCAGAAGGTATTACAGTAAAAGGTGGATACAAACAACTTACAGTATCATGGAAATCACACAAAAAAGCTAAAGACTATGATTTATATTATAGAGAAGCTGGTACTAAGGCATGGATTAAAGCAAATGATCCAGATTCTTCATATGTTGATAGTGAAGATGATGATATTCCAAGCAGAGTTTCTGATTTAAAACCAGAAGAAAAAACAGATTCAAATGAATTAATAAGAGCTACATCTTACACGATATCTGGTTTAAAAGATACTACAAGTTATGAAATAATGATGACAGCTACTAACCATCATGGAACAGGTGGATTATCAAAAGTATACATAGGAACGACTACTAAATTAATAGCACCAGTTACTACTAACTATAATCTTATAAATAGTGCAAATGATATTACAAATCATATTGAAAAAGTAGAGTATACAGGAACTATAGATCAAAATTACACTTTAGATGATCAGTTAGCTGTTATAGATAATGATTATACTACAGCTTGGACTTGGAATAGTTGGGATACATCAGCTTATGGTAAAAACGGTCCAATAGTAACTTTTGATGAAGAATATACTATTGATACTATAAAAGTAATTACAAGATTAGATATAGAATCTCAACCATATAGAGGTAATATAGGATTTATTAATGAAGAAACAGGTCAGTGGGAATACAGAGATATAAGCGTAAGCTTAACTGGTAATAATAAGGTTGCTACATTAAAATTATCAGAACCAATAAAAGCTAAAACTATACAACCTAATATATCAGTTTACCCTTCTGTAGGCACAGGAACAGTAAGTATATCAGAAATAAAGTTCTATAAGTACGATAGTTTACAAAAGGATGTAGATGCTTTATTTGCAGATGATTTAAAATTATCATTAAATGATGATGTAACTTATGAAATGGTAAGTGAACTTACAAATAGAGCTAAGACAATAGATCCAATAAATCTTGAATATCATGAAAATCAAACTGAAATATTAAATGATTTAAAGAGAGCAGAAGATTTATTAAATGATGTTACATTAAATGATAAAATAATAACTTTAGATTCAAGCATTCATAACTTAGCGCCTCAAAATACTATTGGGCAATCAAATAATTATCAATCTCTTGGTGTTGCAGTAAAACCAGGGGATAAGGTTAATATTTACATAGGTAGTACAAGAAAAAATACTAAATTCGAATTAGCATTAACTCAATTTAATGCTGAAAGTGGTACAGCCTATAAGGTAATACAAGAATTATCTGTAGGAAAGAATGAAGTAGAGATACCTGAAACTGGTTTTGACATGAACTATGAAAAGGGTGGAAATCTATTTATAAGTCTTAAGAGTCAATTTTCAGACTCAAATGAATTTAAAGTAAGAGTAAGTGGTGGTACAGCAATACCTCATTTAAATGTAAATAATATTATTGATGATGAATCTAAAGAAAATGAAGCTAAAGAAGCAATAAGAACTTATATTAGAGAATTAAAGAGTTATGTAAATTCCCTGCCAAATAGATATCCAGAAAGTGCTAGCATAATAGATAATACAAATAATATTTACACTTATGATCCACAGACTTCTATATTAAATTCTACGGAAATAGAAGGAGAAAGAATTACTCTTAGCTTAGCAGCTGATCAAGTTCTAAGTGGAATAGAAAGTGGATTATCAGGTAATGAAGATGCTGAAGTAGATAGATTATATAACTCATTACTTGCTTGGGAGCAAATAATGAAAGTTTCTTATGCACAGCAAGGTTTACTTGAAGAGGCAATAGACTTTGATAATGATGGAAAAATAACAAATACAGCTTTAGATATTCTTAATGGAAAGAGTGAAACTCAATATTATAATGAAAATAGAGCACCTAAGAATCGTATGAATATTAAATATCAAAGAATGTTTACTGGTGCATTTATGTATGCATCATCACATCACGTTGGAATCGGATATGGTTCTATTGCAGGATGTATGTCAGGTGTACCATTTAAGTTTGATTCAACTGGAAATTTAGTTAACTCTGAAGATGGACAACTATTTGGATGGGGTATTGCTCATGAAATAGGGCACGTTCATGATATAAAAGGCTTAACTTATGAAGAAACAACTAATAATATTTTAGCACTAATAACTCAAACATTTAATGATATAAGTGAATCAAGAATAGAAAGTTCTGATGCGTATGTAAAAGTATATGATAAGGTAACATCTAATAGTGTAGGATTAGCTAGTGATATACTTACGAGACTTTCTATGTTCTGGCAATTACATTTAGCATATGACAATGACTATACTTATAAAATGTTAGATATTAATACAGATAATAATATAGAAAATGATACATTCTATGCTAAATTATACAGAGCTACTAGAATAAATGGTGTAGCACCTTCAGAAGCTGGATATGATTCTACTGCACAAACATTTATTATGAGAGCTTCAGATGCAGCAGGAAAGGATTTAAGAGATTTCTTTGAAAAATGGGGATTAGTTGCTAGTCCTAAGACTAATGAATATTTAAATTCTAAAAATTATCCAAAGGAAACTAGAGCTATTTATTACTTAAATGATGAAGCAAGAAGACTTATTCTTAAAGCTGGAGATGATACAAGTTCATTAACTATGTCATCAGATACTAAGGCTAATGGAAGTTTTGGAAGCGATGAATCTGGAAATATTATATCCGATAGAAGTTATTTAAATAATAAGGAAGTTCCATTTACATTTAGTGTAACTAATGATTCAGATAAGATTTTAGGTTATGAAATAATAAGAAAAGAAGCAACATCTACAGGAACACAAGAAGTTTCAGTTGGATTTGTTGAAAGAGATAAAACAGGTGAAAATGGATTAACAAATTATACAGATGTAATAGATGTTCTTAATAATAGAACATTTGAATATAAAGTTAGAGCATATGACTATAACTTAAATGTAACAGAAGAGGCTACAATTGGAACTGTAAAAGTAAATCATGATGGAAGTATATCTAAGAGCAATTGGGTGTTTGATACAAACACAAGAAGCTCAGAAGATTCATGTGATGAACATTCAGGACATGGACAAGTTCAAGATGGAAATATTCAAAAGATAAATGATAATGATGCGTCTACTATTTACACAGCATCAAAAACTACTGATAAGAATGGAAATACTGTTTCAGGAGATCCATATGTAACAATAGATTTAGGTGATTCAAAATCAGTTGTTGGATTAAAATACAATCCAGGACAATCTACCACTAAGAAGTTCTCTTTAAAGAATTTCTTCAAGAGAAGTTCAGAAATTGCACATTCACCTATAGCTAACTATGAAGTACTAGTAAGTAAGGATGGAAAGACTTGGACAAAAGCACATTCAGGAAAATTTGATACAAGTAAAGAAAATACAATTCACTTTAATGAAGCTGGAAGCAATCTAAATACACAATTATGGGCTTATGATGCACAATACGTTAAATTAGTGGCTAAAGGTGCAAGTGCTATTTCTATTGCTGAACTTGATATCTTAGCTAAAGCAGGAGATAACATAGAAATAGGTGTAGATAATGGAGATAAGATTTATCAAAATGGAATAGGTAGATTAAAATCAGATTATTCTTATGCAGATGGAAAAACTATACCTAAAGGTTCAATTATAATCAATGGTGAGTATAAAGGAGATCCAGCCTTTAATGTACCATTAGTATTAAATGAAAATGATGAAAACTTCTCATTAGAAGCAAATGTAATTCTATTAGCTGAATTACCAGAAAATGCGGAACTTGGTGAAGTTGCTGAAGGAAACTGGATATATTGGATAACTCCAGATGCGCAAAAGGATGGAAATATAGAAGGAAGTAAAGTAAAGGCAGAACTTTACAGATATAATAAATTAGATTCTACAGGCGCACCTGTAGGACAAAGATTAGTAAGTGATACTTTCTTATATGATTTACCAGAAGACTTAAATAACTTACCTGAAATAGAGCTAAATAGTTCTAAAGAAAGAACTATAGCTGATGATAACAACACTGTTATAGAAATAAACAATGAACTAATGAAGAAAGTATTTGAAAATAAAAACTAAATTAAGGAACTGTTGTAGAATGTAAAATTAATAATGAAAAATGTAGAATTAATGTAAAAACTCCTTTAGGAGTTTTGAAAAATAAATTTGATTTAGTAATTTGGAACAAATTACATCAATAATTTTACATTCTACATTTTACATTTTACATTCTAGAATTGTTGAGACAGTTCTAGAACAGATGGAAAGGAGAAAAACTAATGAAGAAGATAAAAATAAATCCATCTTTAAAGGGTGTTTTAGGATCTACGATAGCTGTAGCTTCAGTAGCAACAATAATATATGCTACACCAGGAATTATAAAAACAGTTGCAGCTGAAAATAATGCAGAAAAATTTATACTAGATGTAAAAAATATAGATGAAGATACAATAAAAATATCATTAGATAATATTGAAGATATACCAAGAGCACTTCAATTTAGTATAAAACTTGATGGGGTTGTACCTAAAAAAACACAAGATGGTAATATCGCAATAAAAGATTTAATAAAAATAGATGATTCAAAAAATATAATTACTGATTATATTTATAATGAGGACATTAATACTATAGATGTATTAATAACATCAGAAAGTGCTATAAGTAAAAATGGTAATGCTGTAGAGGTTTTTGAATTAGATATAGAAAAGGACTCAAACAATCAAGAAAGAAACTTTACTGTTTTACCTACAGAAAATTATGAATATAAGTATGTAAGTAATAACAATAAAGAATATGTTAGAGAAGTAGAAGTTCAAAATGAAGAGTTAGCAATAAATACAGCACCAACTATTGAAAGAATAAATAATGATTATATAGAGATTAATGTTGGAGAGAAAGTTAAGTTAACATCTGATGAATTAAGTAAATATATATTAGCAAAAGATAACGAACAAGATGATATAGCATTTGAAGTGAAAAATGTAGATGATAAAGTTATACAAGAATTTACTTCTACTATAGCTGGTATATATGATTTATATGTAACTGCAACAGATAGTTTTGGAGCAAAATCTGAAAGTGTAAACATACAAGTTAAAGTTAATGAAATTGAACAAGATCCAATTATAACAAGAAATGGAGAAGAGCTTAAAGACATTACTATAAATGCAGGTGAAATATTTAATTTAATGGATGGAATAAAAGCTGTTGATGCTTTAGGAAATTCTCTAGATGTTGAAGTTAAATCAGATAAAGAACTTAATTTAGATCCTATTCAGGATACTGTATATACTATTACTTATACTGCAACTGATAAATTAAATAGGACTACAGAAAAGAGTATAACATTAACTGTCAAAGCTAATAATGCACCTATTATACTAGGAGTTCAAGATCATACTTTAAAAGTAGGTGATGAATTTGATCCAAGTACTGGTGTAGAAGTAATAGATGAAGATGCAGATATAAATTTAGTAATTGAAAGCAATGTAAATACAAGAATACCAGGAGTGTACAAAGTTATATATACTGCTACTGATAGTGGTAATAAAACAACAAGGGAAGAAAGTATAGTTACTGTAAATCCTAAAATGGTGTCATTAAATAGTATTCCAGTTATCAATGCTAATGATGTAGTAATACAATTAGGAGAAGAGTTTAATCCATTAAATGGAGTAACTGCTACAGATAAAGAAGATGGGGAAATAAATGATATAGAAATTGTAAGAGATAATGTTGATATTAATGTTGCAGGGGAATATCAAGTTACATATAAAGTTACTGATAGCAATAATGCTAGTGCTACAAAGACAATAAATGTAATAGTAAATGATCCACCACAAATCAATGCTGAAGATAAAACTATAATATTAGGAGAAAACTTCGAAGAGTTAAGTGGAATTATAGCTACAGATAAAGAAGATGGAGATATAACTGAAAGAATAGAAGTTATTGAAAACAATGTTAATATAAATGAAGAAGGTAGTTATACAGTTACATATAGTGTAATAGATAATCTTGGCGGAAAAGCTACAAAAACAATAACAGTAACTGTTAAAAGAAAGGTTATTTTAGCAGAAAGTATAACTATTAATAATAAAATTAATAGTTTATATGTTGGAAGTAGTAAATTATTAAGTGCTACTATAGATGAAAAAGCTGATGTAAAAGATATAGAATGGACAACAAGTGATGAAGAAATTGCATCCATAGAAATTAAAGGAAATGATGTACTTGTAACAGCAAAGAAAGAAGGACAAGTAACTATAAGCGTAAAAACTAAGGATGGAAGTAATAAATCAGATTCTGTAACTATAGATATTATAAATTATAAAGATAATGTGCAAGACTTTATAACAAATATTATAGATACTAATGTAGTTATTCCTGTACTAGGATATGGAACAGAAGATTCTCCTTTAGAAATGGAAGTTCAAAATGCTACAATAGAAAAGTTTGATGAATTTTTATCAGAACTTAAAAAGCTAGAGCTAGTATTAATAGAAAAGTATGAAGAAGTAGATTGCATAGTATATAAAATAAAAGTTATAAAGAAATCAATAATATCTAGGTTTGCTAGAATATTTGGTATATCAAGTTTAGATGAAGGACATATAATTCTAAAAATAGATAAGAACTTAGATAATAGGGATTACTTAACAGTTAAGTTAGATAAAATTTTAGCTGATGAAGAAAATCCAGGGGATACAAACAAACCAGAAGAAGAAAATCCAGGAGACACAAATAAACCAGGAGAAGAAAATCCAGGAGATACAAACAAACCAGAAGAAGGAAATCCAGGGGATACAAGTAAACCAGATGAAGAAAATCCAGGAGACACAAATAAACCAGGAGAAGAAAATCCAGGGGATACAAGTAAACCAGATGAAGAAAATCCAGGGGATACAAGTAAACCAGATGAAGAAAATCCAGGGGATACAAGTAAACCAGATGAAGAAAATCCAGGGGATACAAATAACCCAGGAGAAGAAAATCCAGGGGATACAAATAAACCGGGAGAAGAAAATCCAGGAGATACAAATAAACCGGGAGAAGAAAATCCAGGGGATACAAACAATCCAGGAGAAGAAAACCCAGGAGACACAAATAAACCAGGAGATACAAACAAACCAGAAGAAGAAAACGCTACTGATGATAATCCTTCAAATGAAGATAGCTCTATAGATGGTAGTACTTCAAATGGGAATAAAAATGACTCTGAAAATAGTAGTACTACGTTACCTATAACAGGAAAAGAAAGTATTTTAGGATATATATCATTAGCAGCAATAACTATAGGAGCAGTACTATATAAAAAGAAGAAATAATATATAAATAAATCAGTTGCAAAATATAAGATTAAAGAGAAAACTCATAAAGGAGTTTTCTCTTAGATTACTGACAAAGGTCAACAGTTTTATAAATAGCACTAAACTATTAGTGCTATTATTGTTTTAATATAGGTTTCTGTAAGTACTACAAGTAGAAATTTGTATTAAAAATATAAATAGATTTAGGAGATTATATTTATTAGAAAAGTAAAAAAAAATGATTGAAAATTGCAAAAAAATAAAATATTTTTGAATTTATCTTCTTGTTGATATATACTAATAAGAGTTGGAATAAATTATTTTTATATAAATAAATCGAGTTGGGAGATTTTATATGCAAATGAGGGTAGAGAATAAAATAAAAGTATGGATTAAGATAATCTTAATGATTAGTATTTTTACAATAATTCTTGTTCAGTTTAATAAGATATTTTCAGATTTTGATATACATACTTTTTATTTATATAAGGACAAGCTTACTTTTATAAGATTAAGTATTATTGCAGTTTTAGGATTAGTATCTTATTTACCTTTGTCTTTATATGACTTTATTATAAAAGATACTTGCAAAATATCCCTAGACAATAAGAGTCTATATAAATCTTCTTGGATTGCAAGTTCTATATCTAGTATAGTGGGGTTCGGTGGTACAGCGGCCATTGCCTTAAAAAGCTATTTCTATTCTCCTTATATTAAAGATAAAGCATCTTTAGTAAAGGAAGTTTCAAAAGTAGTATTATTGAATTTTACTGGATTCTCTATAATATGCTTTATATATTCTATTTTAAATTTAAGAACAATACATAATATAGAATTTGTAAGATTAGTAATATTTTTAGCATCTTTATACGCACCAATTCTTTTAGTGTATAATTTATTTAGGTGTAGGAAATTAGAATATAGAGATAATGGAATTAAAACTATAAAAATAATGATACTCTCGTCATTTGAGTGGGGCGCAATGGCTATTTTATTATTTTTAATACTTATTTTATTAGGATCTTCACTTCCGATATCTAAGATATTTCCTATTTATGTAGTATCATCAGCTATAGGAATTATTAGCATGATGCCAGGTGGACTTGGTGGATTTGATATAACATTTATCCTTGGGGTTGGGTCTTTAGGAATAAATAAAGAAGAGGCACTATTAGCTTTGGTTTTATATCGTATAAGTTATTATATAATACCATTAACAGTTGGATTATTTATATTTTTATATGAAACAAAAAAGAAAGTTAATAAAAATTATTTTGATATTATATTAATATATATTAAAAAGATGATAAATAAAAATAGTCATAGCAATTAGGCCATGACTATTTTATTTTTCTTAAACAAACTAGAAACTGTTAGAATAAGTTCTGATGAAAAACTTTATAACTAATAAGAATCTTTTCTATGGAATAAGAATTATGATTTCATATATTTTTAGAATGCACAAATAAGTTTTATTTAATATACAAATATTGAA
>NZ_JASCQJ010000020.1:0-62371 GCF_033043255.1 Clostridium lamae
TATCTTACATAAAATTTATTTTTTTTATGATTATATATTTAAAATAAATCATATTTATTTAATTTTATTTTATAGCATTAATATCCAGTACAATTTGAAAATCAATTCTAGGAAATCATTGACTAAATATGTATTTAAAAGTTATATTTAAAACAAAATTTTTTTATTATTTCCTAACTTCAAGATATTTGCTTATCCACCGTTATAACATGTTCTACTAGCCAATCCGTAATAAATTTTAACAATTCAAGTAAATGATTTTGTTGATTATTATCAATAATATTGTAATCTATAGAATCAATTTTCCTTATAAAATCTTCATGTTTTATCTTATGTTCAAAAAACTTCTTATATCTAATTGAAAGCATATAATCTTCTTCCGCTTTAAAATGATATTTAGTATAATCCTTTAATTCTTCCACAGCTGTTATTATTTGATCATATTTGTCTATTATAAATTCATTATTATATAATTCATATACTTGATTAAATAATCTAAACAGCTCCTTATGCTGTTCATCTACTATCTCTATCCCAGTTTTAAACTTATCGCTCCATTCAATCATTCTTCAAATCCCCTCTTAGAATAAACTAACTTTTCTTTTATACTTTTAATGTCTTATAGAAATCATCCCATAGATCTAGCAATTTCCTACCTATCTCATCCCCATTACTTTCATATACACTATATATTTCAATACCACCTGATGAGTTAATAAACATATTTGCAATTTGCTCATTACTCATAGGAGATTTAATCTCCCCTCTTTCTCTTGCCAAACTAATAACCTCCACCCACGCATTATATTGAAGCTGTTTAGATAAAGTTAATTTTTCTTTTAGTTCTGGGAAAAGTCGTATTGCATCAAATATAAGAGAAATATAATTAAAGCTTGGAGAAGCATCTTCCTCTTCATCTTTGCCTTTTTGTTTAATATTTTCTACATAATAATTAATATAGTCTATATAAAAATGATAAAGAGATTCCTTGCTAAACTTATCATAAGGAATATCTAAGACAGAATTAAATACATTATTTACAAGTTCAAGAAACAATTGTTCTTTACTATTGAAGTAATGATAAAAAGCTCCTTTTGACAGTCCTGTTTCTTCTACAATATTTCTTAAAGTAACTTCTTTAAAACTTTTTTGAAGAAATAAATTAAATGCAACACTTAAAATATGATCTCTAGTATTATTCATAATTTTACCTCATTCATCATTTTTATATTTATAATTATAAGTTATGGAACTTAGATACCTGTAACTTGATGGATTTGTATAAGATTTCCACAAGTATCATTGAATACTGCTACTATACTTCCAACAGTCTTAGTAGGAACCATAGTAAATTCTACACCTAAGTTTAACATTCTTTTATATTCTTTTTCAATATCTTCTACACTAAATGATGTTGCAGGTATCCCTTGTTCAAATATTGCTCTTTGAAATTCTATGGATGCTGGGTTACTATTAGGTTCAAGAAGCAATTGAGTCCCGTCTTCATCCTCAGGTGAAACAACAGTGATCCAATTAATTTCAGGAATATGGACTTTCTTTACAAACCCCAAAACCTCTGTATAAAATTTAAGTGCCTTATCAGTATCATCTACAAATACGTTAGTTAAGTCAATTTTCATTATTTATCCTCCTTTAAATTTGTTATTATATGTTAATTGCATACCGTTCGGTCGGTATGTAATTAACATATCATTATCTTATGTAGTTGTCAATAAAATATGTATTTATTTTATACTTTTTTTCTTATCTCTGACATAAAATACTTATATCTTGTATTATTATCTATTAATTTCCTCAAATATAGAACTTTAAATCTTTTAATTTCAATATATTCTATAAATTATAATAACTTTTTTTATAAATAATAAAACTCCCATAAAAATATGAGAGTTTTATCATATATAATTTAATTTCATTCAATCACAAAACTTTTTGCTACACTAGGAACCTCATTCTCTATTAGAGTAAAAAACTCACCACTCCCTTTATCACTTAATGAATCATCTGGCTTTTCAGCATACATAATAGTAAAGGTTGCATTTGAATTACTGCCTAAATAAACCATATTAGGATTAATATCTTTAATTTCATTTTCTGTGTACTTCTTAGTAATTCTATATATAGTGAACAGATCTTGTTTTATATCACTTATATTTACATAATAAGATTCTTCATCTAAATCAGCTTTAAACTCCTTAGAGTATGATGTATTCGTACCACTACTAATTAATTTTGAAAAAAAGTCCTCACTTACAGAAAAAGAAAATCCCATTGCCGTATTTCTCACTTCTTCTGTATTCTCTTGAATATCTTCTTTACCTATGAAGATGAAACTATTTAACACTTTTTCAAATTCATCAATATACTTTTCAATTCCTTTTTCATCAGAAACAGTATCTACTTCAATTATGTATGTTGTTTTATCATCTTCTCTCTGAAAAACATAATAATATACTATTCGTCCCTGATTATTTTCTTCAGACACTTTAATTTTTCTAGCAGATATAGATTCCTTTCCAATAATCACATCTTCAGTTTCTATATTCTCTGAAAATGCTTGTAGTTTTAATCCCTCCTCTGTATCCTTTAAATCATATTCACTTGTAGATATTGCTAAAAAAATATTAGGAATTTCCACTGTTTTCTCAATTTCACCTATGAAACTGATAGAATTGCTTTGATTAGAATTATCATTGTAAGAAAGAATATCTGATGGATATGTTATTTCAACACCTAGTCTTTTATTAAGAGTTTTCTCATATTTATGATCTACCTCTTCTATTTCATTGTTAGAAACCTCTTCATTATTTTGATTAACATTATTATTAATCTCTCCATTGTCATCATTAGTTTTACTTCCACAGCCTACTAATAATGAAGCTATTGCTAAGGCAATTAAAAAACTCTTCTTCTTCATATTTCCCTCCATACTATAATTAATTTAGAATATATTTTTATAATATAATGAGATGTAGAATTTTGCAAATTATTCTGTATTTTCTTTATTCTCATAACATGTTTTAACATATCTAACTTACTCTTTCTCCGGCTTTAATTAATACTTTATCCTTAAACATAAATATACTTTGAATAAATAGGAATAACCCTGTTACTATAAGTAACCACTCTATTTTTATAATATCTGCCATAGGCCCAAAAATCATCATACCAGTTGGCATCATAATACTTGATATCATTCCAAGTACTCCAAAAACTCTTCCTTGGAAATCTGGATCTACCTTTTCTTGCAATAAAACTGTTGATGGTGTATTGAAAATAGGCATAGCTACTCCCACAATAGCCATAATAGCTAAATATATCCAAAATATCGGAGTGACCCCTAAAAGAAAAGTACATATTCCAATGATACAGGTAGATAACGTCATAGTATATACTCTATTCTTAAATCCACCCCAAGATGCGATAATTATACCACCAGCCATCATTCCTATGGAAAATGTAATTTCTATGGCTGTCAATCTCCAAATATCATTTCCAAAACTACGAGTCACTTGTAATGGAGTTAAGAAAGAAATAGGTGCAGCTAAAATAAAGAAGAAAGTGCAAAACACAAAGAACTTTTTTACATAACTATGATTTTTTATATAAATAACTCCTTCCTTCATATCATTAAAATAGCTAGACTTCTGAGCTTCTGATGCTTTAGAATGAGCTTTTACTTTAAGGAATAGCAATAATGTGAATACAGCTATTGCAGCAGTTATAACATCTATAAAGAATATTGTTTCAATTGTGGCCATGCTCAATAATGCTCCACTTAGCATAGGGCACACTAGCATTGTTAATGATTGTATGCTACCATTTATTCCACCTATTTTAATAAGCTTATCTTCTGGAACAATTTGTGGTATAAACGCTCCAACAGCTGGAGTTTGAACTCCTGTTCCTAATGATCTTATTCCCAAAACTAAAAATAACATCCAAGAAGAATCATATCCTAGAAGAAAGATTATAGCTAATATTAATGTGGAAATGGCTATTATTGAATCTGATAAAATTATTAGCATCTTACGATTATATCTATCTGCCCAAACTCCTGCGAATGGAGAAATGAAGAATGATGGTAGGAACCCACATATTATAGATATTGTCATCATAGCTCCAGATTGAGTTGTTAAGGTAATATACCAAGTGATAGCGTATTGGACAAGCATTGATCCAAATAGAGATATAGTTTGACTTGTTAAAAAAAATATGGCGTTTTTCTTCCACTCCTTTTGTGTGTTAGTATTCATCATATTTACCCCTTTCATGGCTAGATTAAAATAAAAAGTCCTCCAAAATGTTACATTTGGAAGGACATAGCATTACAACATAATATATTTAGAACAGATATTATTATACAGTGTTATTAGTATAATCTGCACTCTATATAAGGTAATATCTAAGATTATCGGCTTCCACTTTATAATGAGCCAAAAACATTACCTACACTTTCATAATAACGATACTTTACTTTCTTACTTGTTTCAATAACTCCAAATCCTCGTTTAAATACGACAATCTCCATTTCTATATCTACAGGTTTATGGTCTTTGTTGCAACATTCTTATTAAACGCACTATCATGCTCAACAAACAAAATTGTAGGTTTATATTCAATTAATAGTTCCTCAATCTGCATACGAGAAATGACATCAATAAAATTCAAGGGTTCATCCCAAATATATAAATGTGCCTTTTCACACAAACTTCTTGCAATCAATACCTTTTTCTTCTGTCCTTCACTAAAATATTCTATTTTCTTTTCAAACTGCTCTCTTGAAAAATCAAGTTTTCTAAGAATAGATTTAAATAAACTTTCATCAATACAGTATTTGTATGCATATTCTGATAAGCTACCACATAAATCTGATGTATCCTGGGAGACATAAGAAATTTTTAACTGATTATTTTTTATCACTATTCCACTATGAGGAATATCTTCTCCACAAATCAATTTCAATATACTTGATTTACCACTACCATTCTTACCCTTAATGGCAATCCTTTCACCTTGCTCTATAGTAAATTTTACTCCTTCGCAAATAAATCTATCATCATAATAAATTGAAATATCTATAAGTTCCACCAGCTTGTCACTATGAAAAGAAAGTGGTATTATTTTTAATCTTTCATTAGACTCAATATTTTTAAGAAGTTTAGATTTTTCCTCGATCATTTCTTGTTGCCTGGATTCTATATTTTTAGAACGCTTCATCATTTTTGCTGCTTTGTGTCCAACATAACCTCTATCTAATTTACTTCCATACTTACTTCTTTCCACACTATATGACCATGCGGTTGTACGCTTTACTGAATACTCAAGCCTGTTAATATCCTTTTTCAATTTTTCATTTTCTGCGACCTCAAAACTATCTTGTAATTCTTTATTTCTCCACCATGAAGAAAAATTTCCTTTCTGTACTTCAATATTAGTTTTATTAATAGCTAAAATATGATCGATACAGTCATCTAAAAAAGCTCTATCATGTGAAATCAAAATAAATCCCTTCTTTTTTGACAAGTAGATACTGAGCTTTTTTCTACCTTCAGCATCCAAATGATTTGTAGGCTCATCAATAAGCAGGAATGCATTTTCTTTCAAAAACATAGCAGCAAGCATTGCTTTAGCCTGCTCACCTTTTGATAGTGTATTAAACTGCCTATATAAAACATCATCATCTATATCCAACAAGGATAATTCTTTGATTATCTCCCACTCCATTGAATTTGGACTGATTTCCTTTATAATATCTATGGTAAAGCTTTCTGTATCCTGCATCTCATAAGGAAAATATTCAAAAGTTACATTACTTGAAATACTGCCTTCATATTCATACTTTCCTAGTAAAAGATTCAAAAAAGTAGTTTTTCCTCGTCCATTTCTACCGGTAAACCCTAATTTCCAATTAGTATCTATTTGAAAATTTACATTTTCAAAAATATTATCATAACTTCCTTCATATGCGAAGGTTAGATTTGTAACATTTATTAGCGACATATTCTTGTCCTCCTCTGTAATTAATATTATATATAACAAAGTCAAAACAATAGGCGACTTTTATTACTACTCCATATAAATGTCGTACGAAATATCCGCCTTTATAAGAAGATTATCATGTATTAGCAAAGTATCTTCTTCACTCATTATATTATTCATCCTCCTTGCGCTTATTATTAATAAAAATAAAAGCTGCAAGAAATTATTATTCTTACAGCTCAAAAATATACATAGTTAAACTAATCTTTATAGCATAACATATCATATATATTAAGAGAAAAAATGATAACTTCCTTGCATAAGCACAATAAAAACAGAGTAGATCTGTTTATCTTCTCGTCATATTGTACTCTAAAAATTAGCAATAAAAGTTAATCATTTTCCCACCTCAAATTTCATTTTTTATAATTATAACATCATATATGTGAAAAGTCAAAATAAAAGAATTTTTCAAAATTTTTCTTAGATTTGCTTTTTCTATAGACTATAAAAATCCTCCCAAACGATACATTTGAAAGGACATATCATTAAAATATAATATATAATATTCACTTTTTATAATATAATCTATCTTACTCTAGTCATTGTCGAACTATATCCGCCACAATCTGGATATACCCAGGCACCTGTATTTGTATTGCCATCAGTACTGAACTCTCCCTTAAAATATGCAGGAGAACCTTTTTCTCCGCCCCATATTATAAGAGTATCTCCTTCTACTTCATATGTGTAGTCAAAGGTATTACCTGCACTATCATAATAACGAGACTTTATATGTTTACTTGGTTCAGTTGCTCCAAAGCCTCGTTCAAATCCAATAATCTCCATTCCCTTAACACTCTCACCATATTGTTCTAAGTCAACATATTGTATAAGGAAAAATCCACCCTCCATCCATTCATACGTAACTTTTCCTTTAACCTCTGGGCCAGATACATTCCATGTCCCAACTAATATATCTAAATCCTTTAATCTAGGATCTGGAACAGGCATTTGATAATCTCCATAATTTTCTACATCACTCATTACTAATCCTCCATTTCTAATCATATTGTTTTTTTCATTTATTCTATTTCTTATTTTCCCAATAGCAAACCTTCGGTGAAACTATTTTGCCTTCTTTTTTTAGTCTAGTCATTATTTTATCAACTTCTTTTCTCTCTATCCCTATTGCAGTTACTATTTGAGCTGCACTCATAGGCTTTTCACTTTTTACGAAATGTTCTAGTACTATCTCATAATTATCCATTAATACTTACTCCTTTCTTCATATTTATTTTTTCTTAACAGCAAACTGAATCTCTGTTTGATAGTTTTCAGTGTTATCTTCATTCCCAGGATGTCTAGTGCAATATGCTCTTTCACTGCCTATAATTGTATATCCATTATCCTCTATCCACTTAGCTAATACGCCTTCACCTTCTGGAAGAGTTTTTTCAAATGGTCCGTCACAAATAACTGTAGCTGCATTCTCAATACTATCTAGCTCCTTAAAAATATAGTTACCTTGATTTTCACGTAGCTCGCTTATAGTAACCCCTATTTCAATATCTACATTTTGTTCTTTGTATTCTAAGTCATGATATATTGAAATAACATCTCCCGTTAGAATTGAATATAAATTATTTCGACCTATAAATGAGTATAGCCTTTCCCACATTCCCTCTTGATAACTATAATTAGGAATCACTTCTCGTAGTGATAAGACCTTAATCTTTGGAACTTCCCTTAATACAATATCTCTACAAGTAGTTGAATAGTTTCCATTAGCTACTTTCTCAAGTGTAGTGGACAACCTATTAATTTTATCCTTTTGTTCAGCAATGCTTATTTCTATTTCAGTTGATTTTCTATTCATAACTTCTTCGATATAATCTTTATCTTCATAATTATCAATAATATCGTTAATTTCATTTATTGAAAATCCCATATCCCTAAGAGATATAATCCTCATTAGAAGAGGAATCTGAGTTGAACTATATAAGCGATAACCATTTACCATATCTATCTCAGCAGGATAAAAAATCCCACACTTCTCATAATGCCTTAGCATTCGTGGCGATACTTTAACTAGTTGTGAAAACTCCCCTATCCTAAACATATAATCACTCCCTTACTCCTATAAGCATTGTTTATAAAGAAAGTATAAAGTTTGACATAATGTAAATGTCAATAATATATTTTTATTTTAAAATTTTTTATAATTACATCCTTGTTTAATAAATAAATTATAATTATTCAAAAGAATAAATTACTATCAGAAGAATCCGTGCTAATCTATAATTCTATCTATAAACTTGTTACTTCTATCCACTTAACTACTACTTCTGCAAGTTTTTCCTTCTTATCATTAATATCATCCATATTCACAAGCTTTACAATAGCCCTGTCATTGTCTACCCATTTTAATAAGCCTGAAGTATCATAAAATAAAGGTTCCTTACTTTTCTTATCCTTCACCTTAGCTCCACAGTGGAAAATAATCTGAAAATATCCTTTACCGTGTAAATTAAAAGTTATTCTATCTTCATCTTTAAAACAGAAGCTAGGTGCATTCCATTTTATGTGTTCAGTAATTTCCTTATTACAGCTTAAAATTATTCTCCTAACTTCCTCTATTTCATTCTTTAATGGATGCTCCAAATTATTAAGGTACTCCTTTACTTGTTCAGCACCAGGAAGTTTCATTGATTTTTTCTTGTTTGTAACCATATATACTCTCACCTCTTCTTATAATTAATATAATTCCCGATTTTTCAACTATATCCTTATATAAAATGTACATTTTACTGATTAAATATTATGATATTATACTATTTACTCTATAAAATTTGATATTTTTCCTGAGCAAGATATATCTAATTTATGCATTGCCCTTGTACATGCAACATATAATAAATTTCTGTCCATTTCTGTCTGATAGTTTCTTTCATCTACTTTGGGAATTAGTACCTTATCAAATTCAAGTCCCTTTGACATATGTATAGATGTTATTACTATACCATCTACAAATTTATTATCATTAAAACTAAGTAAACTTATTGACTCATCTATATCCTTAAGTCTTTTATATAAGTTTGTGGCTTCTTTCTGACTTTTACATAGAATGGCAAAAGAATTATACTTCCCTTCTCTAAATTCTTTTATGTTTTTCAATATACCTTCTATCTCTTCTTCAATTGAATGATATTCATTAACTGTAACTTTTTCACCATGTCTCTCCACTGTTGACGTCTTTACATTTTTATTTATACTTTTAGAGAATTCAGCGATTTCAAAAGTTGATCTATAGCTTTTATTCAATTCCATTGATTTTGCCTCTGGAAATACAAAGCTAATCTTTTCTATGGATGTAGAGCTATACGGGTTAATATTTTGATTCTTATCTCCCATTATTGTTATTTTACAATTGAATAACTTTTTAATTACCGCATAATGTATTGGTGTATAATCCTGCATCTCATCAACTAACAAATGTCTAACATAATTATATCCATTATCTATACCCTCAACATTTAGCTTTATATATATTAATGGAAATACATCTGAATACTCTAGTTTCTCTCCTTTTTTATATAAATCATTATAACCATAATAATCAAAGAAATATTCATAAATCTCAAATGCATTCTTAAGCTTGTGCATTTGTTCAATTTTCTTTTCTATTTTCTTACTATCCCTTGTTATCCATTTCTTATCATCTTCTAAAATCTTATTTTTTAATTTGTAAATAATATCCTTTTTCAATTTATTCATTCTATTAAAAACAGGAATATTTTTATATAAATCATAACGGCTTTTTATTTCTTCTTTAGTTACAATATATCCATTATATTCTATATCTATTGGCTCAAAAAACTCCTTTTCTACAATTTTAATATACTCGTTTAACTTATTTAAAAAGTCTATAGTAGATTTTTTATTTACTCTCTTAATATTATCTTGATTCTTTATCACTAATAGCTCTTCAACTTGCTCAGAAAAAGTTTGCATTTTTATATTTTCACCTAAGATATTTTTTGCAAGGTCCTCAAATCCAAGCTCTGGTATGTTTTCTTCTCCGAGCTCTGGTAGAACATCAGATATATAATCAGCATATACCTTATTTGGAGAAATAATTAAAATATCATCAGATGAAATCTTTCCACGATAACGATATAAAAGAAATGCAATTCTATGCATTGCAATGGAAGTTTTTCCTGATCCTGCTGCCCCTTGAATAATCATAATATTTGCATTTTCATCTCGAATAATTTCATTTTGCTCTCGTTGTATCGTTGCTACTATGTTTTTCATTTTTTCGTCAGTCGACTGACTTAATTCCTTCTGTAAAAGTTCATCTCCAATATTTAAAGAGCTCTCTAGCATATATTCCATGGAGCCTTTTTTTATTTTATATTGACGTTTTTTTGTTATTTTACCTTCTACAATAGAAAATGGAGCTTCATAGTATGCATCACCAAGTTCAAAATCATAAAACATACTAGATAGCGGAGCTCTCCAATCATATATTATATTTTCACTTCCACTATTCTCTGAAAAAGAATGAATTCCTATATAAAAAACTCCTTCTTCAAAATTTTCTTTTTTAGTCTTAAAATCAATTCTTCCGAAGTATGGAGACTTTATCATTATTTCTAATCTCTCTTTTTCTTTCTTTGCTTTCTCTGCATAGTCAATTGCATTATGAACTGAAATTCTATTTGCTGACTTTTCTGCTAAGTCTAATTGAGATATATTTTCCCAAATATATTTTTTCGCCTCAGTTATTTCCTTTGAAATTCTTTCAATTTTCATATCTATATTTGTATATGAATCTTTTATTTTTTTAATAATTGTCTCTAAATACCTTTTTTCATCTTTTTCTGTTATATTCATACTATTAACACCTCTTTCATATATAAAGTATAGATATTTATTAAATAAATACTAGACTTATAATTTTCATTATGTTATTATAGTGTAATAGTACGCCCCAAAAATTGTGTGGGTGTTTTTTTATTCTAAAAAATAAGTTATATATTAATTGATACATTCTATCCAAATTATTTTAGATATATTATTTATAAAATTCGTGCTTCATATTCTGCACGTTTAATTATCTCTAGTACTGTTTCTTCAGGTGTCATAGCTGATGAGTCTATCCAAAGTCCTATTCTTGGATTTTCATTTATAAGCACTTCATAAAGAGGTTCTACTTCCCATGTAGCATAACCTATTTTATTACGTTTTTCCTCTCTTTCTATAACTGTTTCAATACTTGGATTGAGTGTAATAAAATATATAGGTTTTGATTGAAATTGTAGGAAAAAGGAAGGTAGCTCCTTCGCTAAATAAGTGTCTTGCATAACAACTGAAAATCCAGCATCGTAATACATATCTGCTACCTTAGCAGCAATATTATATCGTAGAATTAATTGTTCTAATGCATCCTTTGAATAATTAGGAGTCATATCTATCTTTCCATTAACAATCATTTTTCTAAATATATCTCCACGAATATGCACACCTTTATCAAATTGCTCAGCTAACATTTGTGCAATTGTAGATTTTCCTGAAGCCATTATCCCAGTTATAATATAGATCCCATTTTTAAGCGTCATAATATTTCCCTCCCCTTATAAACTTATTTTTCATTTAAATATAATGAGAGGTAGTAGCAAGTATAAATACTCACCACTACCTATATTTCTATAACTATCTTTTATAATTAACTTTTTTCCTTGTTGATAGAATAGCAACTCCACCAAGTACACAAACTCCAACTATTAATAGAGGAATTGTAAAATTGTTAGTTTTCTCTGCATCTTCCTGAACTGTAGTTGTTGCAATATAAAGTTCTGCATCTTGATCCTGTTCTTGTCCTCCCATAATCATAACTTCTTGTCCTTCAATTATATTAACCATATCTCTACCTAAAATCTCATATAAATAGTTAGCATTTTCATCACTATAAGGTAATATTCCTATCTCAACATAATCTTTAAATGGAACTGTATGAGTAATTTGAAAGCCCCTTTGAGATATTTCATCCTTATGCTGTTCAAATAAAGATACATTAATTTCTTGTTGCTTATTTAGAATATTCTCATCAATATCTTCATTTATTGCTTGAATTGATACAGAACTATCTGGTGCATCCGTAACCGTTCCATTAGATTGATTATTATTATCCACTATTTTTCCGTCATCTACAGATATAGGTTCTGTTTGTTGTGCTGAAGAGGCTGGCTCTGTACCTTGACCTACATATGCAGGCTCTATTTGTCCATTCTCATCAGCTAAAACTAAAGTTGATGACATTACTGACATAGATATTCCCAAAATTAAAGCTTTTAAAATTTTTGATTTTTTCATAGAATTTCTCCTCCAATTTCTTTTTATCATTTCATTGACCTAGCAATCTTAATAGCATCCTCTTCTGTTATTAATCCTTGAATTGAATAATATATTCCATTATTACTCCAATTTAGCTCAGTATTCATACCATCTATTTTTAATAATCCTGAAGATCCATTAATATCGATTTTTTCATAATTTATATATTCACTCAGAGTTCTATTCTTCTCCTGAATAAAAATAAATGACTTATTTTCTGCAAGATAATTGAGAGTAATTTTATATACATTACTTTGATCAATTCCTAATGCACTAACAACATCAAGCTTATAGCCTTCAGGAATATAAGTAGGTATAATAAAAAAACTTCCAAAACCATTTTTAGCCTCATCAATATTTTCCATAACCCATTCCTTCACTTCCTCGCTGTAATTTTTTACATTATCAACTGAATCTTCTGGGATACTTTCTGCACCTTCAGTACTTAATATATTTATATTATTTTCAGAAGTTTGATCCTGGCCTTCTTGATTTCTTAGGGTAAGATTATGAGATATATTTGTAATTCCAAGAATTAAGATAAAACTCGCAGCTGCTATCAATAATTTATAATTATAAATACGTTTTTTACTTGCATATTTTTCTAAAGTCCTTTTTTTAAGGTCTTCGCTAACTTTTATATCGCTCATGATATCATCTGCTATATTTTTAAAGTCCTTCATCTTATTCACTTAAATCAATCCTCCCTCCTAACCTGGTTTTAAGTATTTCTCTAGCTCTGTGTAGTCTACTTCTTACAGTTCCTTCAGCCACATTTAAAATTTTACTTATTTCTGCTGTATTACAATTCTGATAGTAGTAGAGTATAATAACTTCTTTAAACCGATGTGATAGGGACATTACTTCATCAAACAAAAGTTTATTTTCTTCTATTTTAATAATTCTATTTTCAATACCTATACTTATCCTTTTCTCTTTTATATTATCTGTAAGCAGCACTCTTTTAAGCCATGAGCTGCGTAACATATCCTTACATACATTGATTGTTATCCTAATAATCCATGTTTTTTCACTGCTTTCCCCTTTAAAATTTTCAAACTTATTGAAAACCTTAATAAACACTTCTTGGAAAGCATCCTCAGCACTTTGTAAATCCTTCAGATACATATAAGATGTTCTTAGAACGTCACTTCCATAAGTATCCATTAATCTTTGTATTTCTTTTTCTATATCTTGACCTCTAACTTCCTTATTCTCCTCTGGTACCGAAAGGGAATCCATAAGTTACCTCCTCTCTTGAGATGCTTACACTTATTAGACGTAGCTAATTAAATTTCCGCTCCCTATTTTTAAAATTATTTTTATTTTATTACATACCTATTTAAGAGATATTTCTAGATATATGATTATATGTTAATTATGTACATTTAAAGATATTCTTACCCTTTACTTTATATTTTTTATAATACACTCTATAAAAAAAGTAGTGCAATAGAATAAATATTACTCTACTGCACTTTTATTATTATCTATATATGATTTTCATTACAAATTAATAATTTCATAATATCTTTCTAATATTCTCTTCCATTTAGAATTTTCTTTATCACAATTACTAATTATATCCATAATTTTGCCATTAATTTTTTCATCTATTACTTTATTTTTTTGTAAATTAATATCAAGTGCAACTAATAGTATTTTTATTAAGTCCATATCACTTGCCTTAATGGATGTTATATCTATTGGAAAGAACTTTGTTAACATATTAAAGGCTACATCATAATCTTCCTTTGAATAAATTAAGTCATATAATATTTTATAATTTTTAGCATATTCTTTACTATCAATAATTCTGAAAAAATTCTCCTTTATTGGAGTACCAATATAAAATGTATTTCCACCTACATCTGTTAATGTGAATCTTCTATCACTTGCTAAATCTCTTAATTTTGAAATTCTTGGTATTCCACTACGAGGTATCTTCCCTGTATTTTTCTTATAGTTAGTTATAAATGTTTCATATATATTATCAACATCCTCTACTAACACAAAGCAGGTATTAGGATTTTCTGATGGTTTTATTTTTTTAGTACCATAAAAATGAATTTCAATTGTGCCATATTCTAATGAAGCATATGGATTGGGGGCCGTATATATTCCAGTTGTTATAAATCCCAGGTTTTTAAAAAACTCTGCTTGCTCCCTAATTGATTGACAAGGTAGAATAGGTATAATTTTATCCATAAAGCATATCCTCCTATTGTAAATTAATTTTTTATTTAATTAATAGAGTTAATTTATTTTCACTCACAACCTTATTGTATAACATTTGTGCAAATGATAATGTTTATGTTTATTTAATAAGTACATTAGAATATAATAAATTAATAACCTTATCATTGACTTTAATTTTATAATGATTGGATGTGATAAAATGCTTAAGCCTATTGATATTGCTAAAAAATTAAATATTAGCACCAGTGCCCTTAGGCATTATGAAGCATGGGGTATTATCCCTAATGTACCTCGTTCTTCAAATGGATATAGAGAATATACGGAAGAACATGTTGCATATTTTGAATGTATTAGAGCAATGCTACCTGGATTTGGAATGGATTTAGTAAAAGAAGTTATGTTGAAAGTTCAAAAGAAAGATATTATGTCAGCCATTTTACTTATTAATAAGTCACAGTACAATATTTACAATGAAAGAGTTATTACTGAAAAAGCCATCGAATTATTAGAATCTCCAGAATTATATTCTTTAAAATTTATAGAAAAGAAAGAATGGTTAAATATTGGAGAGGTATCATCTATAACAAAGGTACCATCCACAGCAATTAGACATTGGGAGAGAATTGGACTAATCTTCCCTAATAGAGATGCTAAAAATGGATATAGAAGATTTAACGCAGCTCATATAAGGCAAATTCTTTTTATTCGTTCATTAAAGAAAACAGTTTATTTACTTGATGGAATAAGACAACTTATAAGGGAATTAGAAAATAATAATATTGAAATTGTTAGAGAAGCTGCTAAAAATTCATTAAAGTATTTTGACCAAGTAAGCAAGGACCAAATTTGTGGTATTCATTCATTTTATAATTTATGCCAAAAAGTAGAATTATTAAATTAAACACAAACAACATAGGAGTTAATGATAACTCCTATGTGTTTTACTAAATATTCTTATTTCTCGTCTGTTATTTTTGTTACTTCTTGTGAAATAAGAACTCCATTCTCTACCCTACCTGATGTCTTTGAAGCCTCTGTGAGTTTGAATTCATAACGTACTACTTTTGCATCTAACTCTTCTGGAGTAATGCCTAGCTTTTCTGCTAATTCCTCCCTAGTATATGATTCTCCATCACCAGTAGTAGCTACAGTTGGTTCTTTAATTTCACTGTCTACTCCGCTATACTCCATAGCGTAAGCACTTCCTCCTATTAAAGTCATTGCACAAATTGCTCCAAGAGCCATTCCTAGAAACTTCTTTTTACCTTTCATATTTATACCTCCAAAATTTTATTAAAGGAAGCTATTATTTCTTCCTTCAATATAAAGATACCTTAAAAACCTGTAGTTCATATGTAGCCAATCTGAAGTCTATATGAACTTGTTATGATTATTAAGATTTATTTTGTTGATATAATAAGTATTTTTTTAATGTCTATTTTTCAAAATTCACAGTAAATAAAACACCTTCCGCTGTATTTTCAATTGAATAATCAATAGATAGTGATTCAAAAACCTTTTTTACTAGAAATAAACCAAGACCACTTCCCCCTTTATTTCTTTCCCCATATTTATCTAATCTAAAGAATGGACTAAATATTTTTTGCTTATTCTCCTCTGGAATGTTAACTCCAGTATTTAAAACCATTAAGTCTACTGTCCCAGTATCATTATTATCATTAAGATTAATAATAACTCTTTCTCCTTCATTAGAATATATAACTCCATTATGGATTATATTGTAAACTGCTTTTTCTATTAGATCCTTATCTGTGGATATTATAGCATTCTCACTAATTTGAGAAATAATTTTAATATTTTTTTCTTCTGCAAAAAATTCAACCTTTTTAATAACGTTATTTACTAAGTTAGTTAAGTTTATATCTTCTTTCTTAGGTGAAAATGTATGTTGCTCAAGCTTAGCAATTTGTAAAATTTCATATATTAACTTTTCCATATTCTCCATTATTTCATATGATCTTTTTAAATATTTATCTCGGTCCTTGTATGCGCCAAAACCATAAATCATTCCCTCTAATTGTCCTTTAACAGCAGTCAGTGGAGATTTTAACTCATGAGATATCATAGCAAATAATTCACGCCTTTTGTCTTCTATTTCTCTTTCCCTGATTATTTCATTTTTCAGCTTCTCATTTGCTTCATGTAAATCTATCATTGTCTTTTGAAGATTAGATGATAATTCATTTAAACTATTAGATAACTCTCCTATTTCATCTTTTGAAGAAAAAGAATCTATAGTCACAAATTCTAAATTGGCCATTTTTTTTGCTGATTTATTTATACTAATCAATGGCTTAGAAATAATTCTAGAGTAAAAAAATGCACCTACAACAGAAATAAGTAAAATTATTATTCCAATGTAAGGGACAAATAATATTAATACATGAGAAGCCTCATTAATTGGCTGAAATGTTGCATTAATATGAAGTATTAGACTTCGATCTGTGAATGTAATAGGTATTAACTTATTATACCCTTGAATAGAAGTATTAACTGATCCTGCTTTGATGCTTGATAGAACATTAGATGATAGGCCATTTTTTTCACCAACTTTATTAGGTAAGAAAATAGCTCCAGAATAAATCTTCACCTCAGTTTGTATTGATGAATGAATAGAAGATACATATACAATTTCTCCTCTATTATCATTCAAAATTATTTGTGAATTTGTTTCAAATGCTAGATTATCTATATAATCCTTAGACTCATTAAAGGATAGATTTTCAGTGTCCTTTATTAATTTCTCTACACCTGTATCTAGTTTACTTTCTTTATTCTTCTCATAGAATGATGGCAAAAAGAAATATAATGCTGAATATATAACAGTGGCAGAAATAATAAGCAGAATTAATGTTATAAGAAATATTTTATATGTTATACTTTTTCTAAGAAAAAATGATAATTTATTATTCATCAATTTTATAGCCTACCCCCTTAATTGTTTTTATATAGGGCACCTTTAACTTCTTTCTAATATTTTTAATATGAGTATCAATAAGTCGTGCATCTCCATAGAAATCATATCCCCAAAGATTATCTAGCATACTTTCTCTCGTAATAACCCTACAAGGATTTTCAAGAAGGATTTTTATAATTTCAAATTCCTTTGTAGTAAGTATTACTTCTTCATTATTTATATAAGCCTTATATGAATCACAATCTATCCTAAGCTCATTAAATGTATATATATTAGTAGCTATTTTATCAGCACTACTTCTTCTTAATACTGCCTCTACCCTTTTGATTAAAATCTCAAATGAAAAGGGCTTTGTAATATAATCATCAATTCCTAAATCAAATCCCTTGACTTGGTCTTGCTCATCTCCAAGAGCTGTCAACATTATAATAGGTACTTTATCTTTCTTTCTTATAGCTTTAGCAACTTCATAGCCATTTAAATTCGGCATCATAATGTCTAAAATAACGAGATCAAATTTCTTATTATTAAATTGTTTTAATCCTTCTAAACCATCAGATGCAGTAGTTACTAAGTAATCCTTAGCTAATAAAAACTCTTTTATCACTTCTTGAATGTCCTCATCATCTTCCATAATAAGTATATGTTTTTCCATTTTAACATCACCTCACTATCCTATAGTATCAAAGTAATATGGAGTTACTGTGAAGTTTTTTATTCTTTTATTTTATATCTATTTATCCTACTCTATCCATAAAAAATAGTGCAATAGAATAATATTACTCTACCGCACTTTCAATATTATCTGAAATTGCTTTTATTTATCTAATCTTTTGTCATACATAAGTTGCATTAATATACCAAATGGATCTCTAACAATACCATAAGCTTCACTAAAAATAACCTTTCCTAATGGAGAAATAACTTCTGTCCTCTCATCTTGAATCAGAGAGCTATAAATTCTTTCAATTTCTTGTCTATCTGCTGATTGAATACAAAGTGATATATTATTACCTGAAATAAAATCTTCTTTAGGAACCATTGATTCTTCTGCTATCATTATTTTATGAACACCTACTTCAAGTATAGAATGGGATATCCATTGTTCTTTCCCACTTTCTATTACCATTGATGGATCCATCTTCTTTACATCTTCGTATGTAAGCTTCAAAATAACTTTTGCATTTAAATGTTGTGAATAAAAATCAATTGCTTCAGCCCCTCTTCCATTCATAGATAGGAACGTAACTACCTCATAACTCATAATTTACCTCCAAAATTATATTGTTGCATTTATTATGCACAATATATATTATAATAATCATAGGTATCAGAAACTGATACCATTGGAGGAAATTATGAAAAAATACGAGTTAATATATAAAATAATGAATTATGTTTATAAAAAATCTAACTTTACTCTACAAGATTTAATGAGGGAGTTTAATATCTCCAAAAGTACTGCACTTCGTTATATTTCAGCTCTTGAAGATATAGGTGTACCAATATATTCTAAAAGTGGTCGCTATGGAGGCTATTCTATTCTAGAAACATATAAATTACCACCAATTTCATTTACTCCACAAGAAGCTTATGCTCTATTTTTTTCTATTAAAGGAATGGAACTGTTGAAATCTCTGCCTTTTCAAGCTGAATATAGCACCATCCAAGAAAAATTTTTAGATTCTGTATCACCTAAAGTTAGAAGTACATTAGAGCAAATAAATTCTCGTATATCCTTTGGAAAAATCAAAATAATAAATGAATGCCCTTTGATTGAAGACCTACTATATTCAATAATTAACCCATCTATTTTAAAGATAACTTACCAAACTTCCAATAAACAAAGTGAGCGTCGTATACAGCCAATAGGTATCTTTGCTGAATATGGTAATTGGTATTGTCCTTCTTTTGACATTGATATAAATGAATATAGACTTTTTCGCTGTGATAGAATAAAAAATATTATTCCACTTAATGATAAACCCATAGAGGATATAATGAAATTTGATTTAAATAATATCATTGATCTTGTGAAAAAGAGTCCTAATGCTATTGATTATAAAATTGAAATTTCCAAAGAAGGTAAATCTATTTATGATAAATCTCATTACCCTAATATGTTCTTTGAAGAGATTAACGGACACTTTTTCATCAAGGGTTGGATTGACCCAAAAGAAACGGAATTTTTGATAAGTTATATTCATCAATTTGGAAATTGTATTGTTAACCTCTACCCAGATACAATAAAAGAAATTTTTGTTAAAGATCTTGAATCAATAAAAAATATTTTATCTACTTAAAATAACCTAATTTTAAAATTTAATAAATTTATTTTTTTATTATTTATTGGCACTATTTTCAGCTAAGATTATTACTTGCTCTAGGGTTATTAACAATAAAATACATCCCTCTTCTGAATATGCGTCATGAATATTGTTAGGAGCTGTATAAAGATAGTCACCTGCACTTAAAAAATCCTTTCCTATACGAACAGTACCTTCAAGAACAAAAAGCTCTTCACCACCTGGATGCATGTGTTTAGGAAAACCAGCACCAGGGCCGAACTTTAACATTTTTGCTTGTAATCTTTTTGATTCGGAATCAAATCGCAATTCCTTTATCCATACTCCAGCAATATGCTCTCCATTCAATAGTTTCCATTCTATTTGATTCGTATGCGTTAGTTGGTTCAACACTAAATTTACCTCCATAATATTTTTATTGCATTTATTTTGCACAATATAAATTATAATAATCATAGGTTTCAAAAACTGATACCATTGGAGATAATTATTAAATCTCATAAATTCTTAATACCAAAATAACTTATACTAATTTCACTTTGTCTACTATCTCTCTATACGTAGATAACTCCTAATGTCTGCTTTGCCATCTCCTCATATTCATCTACACCAGGTATTAAAGTAAACTCCTCAATATCTACTGAGATTCTATATTGTATATTCCTGATATCCTGTATTAGTACTTATTCAAATACTTGACGTAATTCAATCTGACCTTCTCCATATCCTTGAGGGTCAGGCATATTCATAGCCCACTCCACGGCTTCTTCCCTAGAATTCACATCAATAAGAATGAAACCGGCAATCAAATCTTTTGTTTCAGTAAATGGACCCTCTGTAATAACGGGTCTTTCCCCTGGTTTAGGATATGAAATGCGAATACCATTAGAACTTGGTTGAAGTCCTTTAGCCATAACCCGTACGCCAGCCTTAACTAAATCCTCATTGTACTTGTTCATAGCTTCAATAAGCTCAGAGCTTGGCAGGTTACCAGCTTCAGAATTCTTAGACGCTTTCACAATCAACATAAATAACATAACTCTTCCTCCTTAATTTAAATTATTTATTATAATGACTCCATCGTACTAAAACATATATTTAAAATCAATATTTTTTATTTAAAAATAATTACTATCTACATTCTTATATATCAATAGCTCCTAGTGCCTGCTTTGCCATCACCTCATATTCATCGGAACCAGATATCAAAGCAAACTCAGCAATATCTACTGGATAAGCAGCAACAAGTTCAATAATATGTTCTTTCATCTTAGTCCAATCGATTAATCCAGTTACATTAGAATTCTTATCTATTAAAATATGTCCTGAATGATTATCATAAAACTAGTATTACTAACAGAATAGTTTATGTTAGGTGATCTAGCCCTTCACTTGATGTTAACAATTCAAGGTTATTAAAAATCTTCTCTTCATCCCAGTTCCACCATTGAAGCTTCAATAACAATTCAATCTTTTCAGCACTAAAACGTTTTTTGATAAATTTAGCTGGATTCCCACCGTAAATTGTATATGGCTCAATATCTTTTACTACAGTAGAATTAGTAGCAATTATTGCACCATCTCCTATTTTGACTCCTGGCATGATTGTTACATTTTCACCTATCCAAACATCATTTCCAATCACTGTATCACCCTTAAATGGTAACTGCTCTACTGTTGGAGTGACTTTTTCCCATCCTCCACCAAAGATATTAAATGGATATGTAGTAATTCCATCCATTCTATGATTTGCTCCATTCATAATAAACTTAACACCTTCTGCAATTGCACAAAATTTACCTATTATAAGCTTATCTCCTAAAATTTCATAATGATGCTCTATATTATCATAAAATTCCTCTGGACTTTTTTTATTATCACTATAATAAGTATATTCTCCTATTTCAACATTAGGTCTTTTAGGTAAATTGCTTATATAACAAACAGTTTTTATATTTTCATTTGGATATAACTTTTTCTTATCTGGCCCTATCATAAATTACTGCTCCCTTCATCTTATAAAATTATTGTTGTATTTTATGCTTTTATAATAATATTATTTCTGGTAGAGTAACTGTCCTATTTTATTTGCTTCTTCTGCAAACCATATCGCTCCATCTGCTCCAAGTACAAGTCCATGAGGTTCAGAATTTGATGTAGGAATTGGATACTCTATAATATCTCCACTAGATATAAGTCTTCCTATGTTATTACTTCCCCACTCTGTAAACCATATATCACCATTTTCACTTGATACTATTGCATGAGGTTTAGCATTTGCCGTTGGAAGTAGATATTCAGTAAATTCACCACTTGTAGTTATTCTTCCTATTTTATTACCTATTATTTCAACAAACCACAGAGCGTCATCAAAACTTGAACAAATCCCTACTGGCCCAGAAGCTGATGTAGGAATATTAAACTCAGTTATATCTCCAGATAATGTGATTCTACCTATTCTGTTACCTTGATTCTCTGTAAACCATAGTGCTTCATCTGCTCCCTTTACTATCATTGAAGGAAATGACCCTGAATTGGGCAATTCATATTCGCTTATCTCTCCACTATGATCAATTCTACCTATTTTATTTGTAGTCATCTCTGTAAACCACATCGCCTCATCAGATCCCAATGTTATTCCATATGGCCCTGCATTTATAGATGGAATATCATATTCTAAAACTTTACCTTCCATTGTTATTTTCCCTATTTTATTAGCATTATACTCTGTAAACCACAAATCCCCATTACATCCATTAGCTATAATAGAAACCCCTGCGTTTAAGGTTGGAACTGTAAACTCAGTTATTTCTCCCTCTGTTGAAATCCTTCCTATTCTGTTACCTGCATTTTCTGTAAACCATATAGCTCCATCATTTCCTACAGTTATTCCATATGGACCTGATTTTTCCATTGGTAAATTATATTCATTTATTTTTATACTCATATATTTATCATCCTTTCATTTTTCACTAATACAAAAAAACCTTCCCTAACTATCAAGTTTCGGAAAGGTTTTACTTATAATCATATATTTATAGTTGCCACAAAATAGCTATTCATATTAGAATAGCATAAAGTAATTTCTATAACAGTTAAATATGACATAATTATAATCCTATCCAAAACTAATAGTAGTTTAGAATAACTCAAGCTAACATATCTAATATAACAAGATATGTTCCTATTCTATATACTCTATTTCTAAAAATGGATAAAATTATATAATCATTTTAACTAATCACCTCATATTATTTTAATATACACATCTAATTATGCATATTGTATACATATTATATTTTGTTATAGTTTATGTCAAGTGTTATAATAGGCAAAACTTATTTATTAAAAGAAACATTGTACCTCTATCATTTGCTTATTTTTTCAATAAATCTCTTCTTTATAAATACATATAAAAATATTGCTGAAATTAAAGCTAAAACTATCAAAACAACCATAGAATAAAAATCTATATAGTGAGCTACCTTGCCCCAAGTTTCTCCTGCTAATCTACCTAGATAAATTAGTATTACATTCCAAATAAATGTCCCAATAGTTGTTAAGAATATGAATGGTTTTAATCTCATCTTTGACATTCCTGCTGGTATTGATATTAGACTTCGAACAATTGGGACAAATCTACAGAAGAAAATTGCCTTATTATCATATTTGATAAACCACTTTTCTGCTTTTCTGACATCCTCTTTCTTTAAGTGTAAAATTTTCCCTATTCTGCTATCAAGCAAACTCTCCAGTCTCTCAGTATTAAGTAATCTACCAATCATATATAAAATAACTGCTCCTAAAACTGACCCCAATGTTGCAGAAATAACACTTTCCCATACCTTCATATCACTAATTGTAGTTGCAAAACCGCTAAAGGTTAAAATTATCTCTGATGGTATAGGAGGGAATATATTCTCCACAGTAATCAAAAGAAAGACTCCCATATACCCAAACTGATTTATAATCTCTAAAATAAACTCTTGCATTTTTTCCTCCATAATATATCTTATTTTTATTTTAATTAAATTGTGTGCTATCCAACTTAATATTATTATCTACTTAATAATATTAAGTATTATTTTAAAAAAAATATATATTTATATGGAGCTTTGCTAAGACAATATTCCGCTCTGCTCCATTCTTATCTATAGTATATTAAATTTTTATAACATAAACTTCATCACTACTAATAATTAATTAGTAGTTTTTCTAGCAATTAAACTATCTACCATCTTGTATAGTAGAAATAAACCTAAGAAACCTAATGAGTATAATGTTAGCATAAAATTAATTGAATATAACCAGAACCTTCCTTCTAAGCCTAGACTTATCATAAATTGAGTTAATATTATTATAACAGCGAAAATTATTACATATCCTATAAGATAGTAGTGACTAGGTAGTTCAAGTATTCCAGTATTTTTTGAAAGTGAAGTAAACTCATTTACTTGGAATTGACTTATAGCTGTTTTTATAGCTTCATCTTTCGTTTTTCCACTTTCCTCTAGATCCTTTACAAAATCATTTAAGTATTGCTTTAAATCATCCTTTTCATCTCTACTCATTATTAGGCTATTTACATAAGAATCGATATCGTTGCTATTTTTATAAATTGCATTTACCTTAATGTGATCTACATAATTTAAAATGCTCCATACGAATGAACTGCCGATAGCAATTCCATAGGTTAAAATTTCTAATCCTACATTAATATTAGGATTAATCTTATTGTTATAAAGTGAAAATATAAATATTATCATTGAAAATATTAATAACCATGAATATCTAATATCTGATAGATTAAATATCCTTTTTATCCATAACCTCATAAAAAAACCTCCTAAATAAATTTTTCAACTATCTTTACTGTTTCTTGCCAGTCCTTACTTAGTTGGGATAACTGCTCTTTCCCTAGCTCCGTTATCTTGAAATATTTTCTACGGCCGCCACCCGATTCATTTCCCCAATAAAAATCAATAGCTTTTTGACTCTCTAGTCTTTTTAATGCTAGATACATTGTGGCCTCAAGTATTTCAAAAGTACCATCTGTTTTCATCTTTATTATTCTTGATATTTCATATCCATAATTATCTCCATTACTTAATACACTTAAAATAAGTATATCGATGGTACCCTTTAACATTTCCTTATTCAAAATATCACCTCCTAATAAGTATATAACATTATTGAGTACTTAACTATAATTAGATTATCACAACTACTTAATAATGTAAAGTACATATTTATTTTTATATTCTGATTTTTAAAAAAATATTATTATAAAATCAAAATGTCTACTATATTTACAATTATTTCTTTTGCTAAGCAAGTAGAAATAGTTGTATATAGTAGACATATATTATACAGTTGAACTCTCTATTTTATATATTTAAATGCTATGAAATTATTTATCCCAATCTTCTTAGCTTTATTCTGTGTAATAGGTATTCGTCTATATTCCTTAAATCCTAATTTTTTATATAGATTCATTGCTGGTGTATTAGTATCAGCTACCTCTTCAATTAAATATTCTCGATAAGGTGTATTACTAATAATATGGCTTATAATCTGTGATGCTACTCCCCTACCTCTAAATTCAGCAGCTGTTCCAACAAATTCGATAGAACCAGTTTCAAGAGGAGGATTTTCAAAAGCTCTTTCAAATTCTTTTTTCAATGCAATTCCTGCAATGCTACCCTTAAAGAACCCTAAGTGCTTTCTTAGTTCTTTTTTATCTAATTTTACTGAAAGTGTTCTACAATCAGTACATGCAGCCACTCCAGCTACTTTGTTATTTGCAACAGCTACATAAAATTGATCTAAAACAAACATATGAGCAAAAGCTTTTGCTATTGTATTTTTGTCTTTAGAAAAAAATATAAGCCATTGAGTAAATCCATCTGCAAATATCTCTGAAATTTGAAATCGTGCATCTATATCGAGCTTATCAGCTCTAATTACAGTAATCTTATTATCTCCATTTATCATATTTTATTCTCCTTCCTTGAATAAAAAAGCAGTTATAACTGATGGAGCTGGCATAATAAAACTATCCTTTAATGAAATTTTCATCATTGCCAATCCTTGTATAACTGAATAGAATACTTCGGCTAATTCATATGGGCTTCCTTGCTGGAATTCACCAAGCTTCTGACCTCTTTCTATAAGATTAGCTGTTACATTAAGCATCTTAGTATCTAGTTCAATAATTTCCTTTTGTTTGCTACTAGATACTCCTGAAAAAAATGATTGAGTCATAAGAATTAATAGATTAGCTAGTTGTTCATCATTTTTCATATCTTTATATACTTCATCAACAAATTCTTGTATTAATTTCTTTGGTGAATGATCTTGTCTAAACAATTCGATAATTCCTTTTATGCCCATAAGTGAATATTCAACTAGTTCATTAAATAATTCTTCTTTCGTTTTATAATGACGATATAATAATCCAATGCTGATACCAGCTAAATCAGCAATATCCTGAACATTTGTGGAACCAAATCCTTTTTGTACAAATATCTGCATAGCTGCAGATTGTATTTTATCTCTTGTAACTTTGCGCATTTCTTCAAATTGCTCTTTAGTTCGCGGCATAAAACGTCTCTCCTTTTTGAGTGAATTTATACTCATTATAAAGTTTTCATAAAGTTCTGTCAATTGATTCCCTGAAATAAAGTTTATATAGTTTACCCCCTTTAATCTTATCATTAATATATATTATCCTTAATCTAGTTCAATAATAATTTGATAATAATCAACTTCTCCTAAATTTAAAAATATTTCATCTGAATTAATAAGTGTATATTAAATTCCCCTTATTGACAGTAATAATAACATATGTTACTATTAACCTATGTTATTATTAATAGAGGTGATATTAATGTCAATTAAATTAGCAATACTAGGTATACTTAGTTGGAAGCCTTCAACAGGGTATGAGCTAAAAAAGATTTTTGAGGATTCCACTTTCATGTATTGGTCTGGTAATAATAATCAAATTTATAAAGCTCTTATCAGTCTAGAAGATGAAGGATTTGTTACAAGCGAAGTTTTTCATCAAGATAGCTCTCCTTCAAAAAAAATATATACAATAACTGATGGAGGACTTAAAGAACTAAAAAATTGGATTGTGTCATCACCAGATTCTCCTGAGATAAAGAAAACATTTCTGGTTCAACTTGCCTGGTCAGATATGTTAAGTGATAAGGAATTAAGTGAAATTCTCACAAACTATGAAAATGAAATCAAAGTGCAATTAATTATACAAAAAGAAAAATATAGACGCGCTCTTCATTCTCCAAATAGGAGTGCTAGAGAAAGCTTACTATGGGAAATGATTTCTGAAAATATTATTTCGACCTATAATAATGAACTTAATTGGGTTCGTGAAACCCGTAATAAATTATTTAAAAATGAGTTTATGGAGGAAAAGGAAAAAATGGACTATCAAATTAGAGAAATAAATAATAAAAAATATATTGAAATAATTTCTACTACTGAACCTTTAAGTACAGAAAATGATGCCCTTGATCTAATATCTTTATGTTGGGAGCATGAAACAAATGAAATAATGCTACATTATTCATCATTATCAGAAGACTTCTTCAAACTTAGAACTAAAGTGGCTGGAAATATTATTCAAAAATTTATAAACTACGGTATAAGAGCTGCTGCTATTATCCCTAAGGAGATAATTGAAAATGGTAGATTTAGAGAAATGGCTTTAGAAACCAACAAAGGTAATCATTTTAGATTATATGAAAGTAAAGAAGATGCTGAAAAATGGCTTCTGAAATAGAAAGGAAAGATATAATGGAAAGTATATATAAATCAGAGATAGGCAAACAAGAAGTTTTATTACAGTATCGAAAAATACTTGATAGCTGGCCAGTAGAAAACCAACAATATGAAGTTAATACAAGCTTCGGCTCCACTTTTATCATAGAATCCGGTTCAAGGGCTAATCCCCCTTTGATTCTCCTGCATGGAAGCGTATCAAATTCTTACACTTGGTACGGAGATATAGTCTCTCTTTCTAAAACCAATAATGTCTATGCAATTGACATTATTGGAGAAGCAGGTTTATCAGCAGCAAGTAGGCCAAGCTACAAAGATGAATCATACGCTCTATGGTTAAATGAAACAATAAATGCACTTGGATTGAACTCCTGTTCAATTGTCGCTATGTCATTAGGTGGCTGGATGGCATTAAGTTTCGCTACTACCTATCCAGATAAGGTTGACAATTTAATTTTGCTTTGTCCAGGAGGTCTTGCACATGAAAAATCCAGTTTCCTATGGAAAGCAGTATTTTTCTCACTTCTTGGAAAACGTGGACAGATAAAAACGCTGAAACTAGTGGGTGGTGCTAATATTTCTTCATCATCGTCATCAAACTTTGAAGAAGATCTTGCATTCTCATCACTTACATTTAAATATTTCAAACCAAGAACAGCAAAAATGCCACTATTTAGTGATCAATCGCTTTCTAAATTAACTATGCCCATTTTAATGCTTTTTGGCGATTCCGATCAATTAATACCAGCTAGCAAGAGTATTAAGCGACTTAAACAATTTGCGAAGCAAGCTAAGATTGAGATTCTTCCTAATACAGGGCATCTAATTGTCAATCAAGCAGATAGGATACTAAACTTCTTGAATAATAATTAATAATATACTCGCCGATTAAGGTTATCTTATTCCTTAACCGGCGAGTATTCTCATTATTTTATATTACTTCTACATATCCTTCTGTTCCATTTACTCTAATTTGTTGCCCATCTTTTATCAATTTAGTAGCATTTTCTACTCCAATAACTGCTGGTAACCCATACTCTCTAGCTATAACTGCTCCATGTGTCATCAGTCCACCAACTTCTGTGATTAGACCTTTTATAGATACAAATAACGGTGTCCAACTAGGATCAGTAAATGTAGTAACTAATATATCTCCATCTTCTAAATCAGCCTCTTCCATATTTAATATTACACGTGCTCTCCCCTCTATAACTCCAGAGGAAACAGGTAATCCCATAATAGCCCCTTCTGGAATATTTCCCCTTTTGTATTGACCTGAAATAATTTCACCATCAGAAGTAATAACACGTGGTGGAGTTAATTTTTCATATAACTTATACTCGTCTTTTCGTTTATTGATAATTTTATAATCTAGTTTATTTGTACGCACTACTTCATGAAGCTCTTCAAAAGTTAGATAGTATATATCCTCTTTATCATGAATAATATTATTCTGTACCAATTGTTCTGCTTCTTCAAGTAAAGCCTTCCTATAAATAAAGTAGCGATTAATCATATCATATTTAGGATACTCACGATACCCACTAAAATTTCGTATTAGGCTAATAATTCCTTTTGTCTCTTCAGCCTTTTGTTCGCCATCTGGTAATTGCTTTAATCTATCTAATATATCTTGTTCTTTTTTCAGAGCCTCTTGTCTGCCCTTCTCAAACTTCCTATTACTCTCATTAGGCTCAAAATTTTTGATGTTGTTAAGAATCATAGGCACAAGTATAGTTGGTTTTTCAATCCAACGTTTTTTTGTAATATCTATTTCACCAGCACATCTCATTCCATACTTAGTAAGGTATTCTTTAATAACATCTTTTACTTCCTTCCCACCAGGAAGCTTAACCAATTCATCTAAGAAGTTCTCATCATTTACATGTTGTAAGTAGTTAATTATCTCTGGATAAGGACGAATAATATCTGCCACATCTAATAAATCTAACCCCATTTCAGAAGTGATATTGTTTGGTACAGATTGAGAAAGAGTATCTGCTACGTTTTTCTCACCAAGCCACTTGTTCATATTTTCATTTATCCATGCTGAAGCATTCATAGTACCAATAATTATTCCCAAACTTTGTTGATCAAATAAAAATTTCTTTTGTTCCTGAATCTCTTGCATAATAAAATCAAATAAAACTGAGCCTGATTTATTTTGAATGTTTTGTTTTAGGTTTTCTATAGACGCTTGACTACGCTTAATAAGATCTGTAATTATTGCTGGATCACTTCCAATTTGTGCTTGTAAATCTGAAAAAGTAACAGCTTCATTGCCTTTACTAGAATTCATTCCTTTTTCATCATCTTCTAGTACTTTTATAAAGTCTCCTCGTTCTATTAAGGTAATAAGTGCATCTTTTATAAGGGGATCAGAATTCCCAAGAGTATTTATTAAAGCATTTCTACTAATAGGTAAAATAAGTCCCTTTGTTATATCAACAAACAATCTTCCACCCGCATTATACATAGGAGCACTTGCTATTAACTTATAAAAAGATAATCCTAGTGGTTTTATTGCGTCAGTCATCATTTGTTGATGTCCTACTGATACATAGACATGATTTTCTTGATCATTAACCTTAGGGATTGGATATAGAGTAGTAATTGGTCTACTCTGAACAATGTAAAATTTACTATCATCCAAGCACCATTCAATGTCCTGAGGACATCCAAAATGTTTTTCAATTTTTCTCCCTATTTTCTCTAACTCTAAAATCTGATCATCAGTCAGCACTTGTATATTCTGTTGCTCAGCATCAATATTCTTTTCTTCCGTTCCTCCATCCTTTAAGGCATAAATGGCCAAATTCTTAGTAGAGATCTTCTTATAAACAACCTCTCCGTCATTCACCTTATATATATCAGCATTTACTAGACCTGAGACTAGCGCCTCACCAAGCCCAAAGCTAGCATCAATTGATAACATCTTCCTATTAGAAGTAACTGGATCAGCAGTAAATAAAATTCCTGATGCCTTAGGGAAGACCATTTTCTGAACGACCACAGATAACTGAACTTTACGGTGGTCAAACCCATTTTGAATTCTATATGTTACTGCTCTGTCGGTAAATAAAGATGCCCAGCACTTACTGATATGCTTTAGTATTGCTTCAATTCCAATAATATTTAAATACGTATCCTGCTGTCCGGCAAAGGATGCTGTGGGTAAATCCTCTGCTGTTGCACTAGATCGTATTGCATAGGAATCTTCTTTCCCAAACTGTTGTATATATTTAGTTATCTCATCTGTTATATCTTCAGAAATAGATAGACTTTCAATTATAGTTCTAATTTCCTTACTAATTTTTCTTATTTCTTCACTATCTTCTATTCTTAGATGTGATAATTCATCTAGTAAAGTATTGAATTTCAAATTATCTCTAGTTATTTTTTTATATGCTTCTGTAGTAATACAAAATCCTTCTGGTACTGCAATCTCGTTAATTCTAGATAATTCTCCTAGATTTGCACCCTTTCCTCCAACCATAGAAATCTTTGTCTTTTCAATTTGATTAAAACTAATTACATATGAATTCATAAGCATCTTCCTCTCTCTATTATAGGAATAAATATCAATTCGTCATGAATTAATATCTGTTCCTATAATACCCGTAAAAAGTGTAAATTATAAGTCTATTATTGCAATTTTTTATATGTTATAATATAGTTGGGAGAGGTTAATTTATTAAATTAATCTCTTTTTTTAATCTGCTTTATCACTTCCTACTAAGCTTATTACTATTTTTCTTTATATCATTCAAATTCTTTATTGAATCATGTAGCACCCCATAAAACTTCTCATATAATAATGATGTAATTATATTTCACTAGGAGGATATTAATGTATTATTCTATCCCAGACTTTGTTCCTCAAAATCATTTTAGGCTTCACGAAATGGAGACCTCATACAAAACTCTAGATGAAGCATTGGCCTTAATAAAAGAATCCATTCAGGATGAAAGAAAAGATGAACTTTTTTATGATTATCTAATTTCCTTAGCTCCAACTAAAGAAGAAAAAGATATAATTATCAGCATAAGAGATGATGAAAGAAAGCATAATAAATACTTTAGAGAAATATATGCTTTTTATACAGGTAAGATTGTATCTTCACCAAGTAACGTTACTTTTGAAAAACCAGAATCCTATATTGCAGGAATTAGAAAAGCTAAATTTGGTGAACTTTCGGCAGTAGAAAAATATAGAGATCTACGAGCAGGAATTCCTGATAAATATCATAGAGATATGGTATTTGAAATACTAACAGATGAGTTAAAGCACGCTCATAAATATGACTACATTCTTTACTTAAGCTTGCAAAATAAAATTCAAAATGGCAATGAAAATATAGAAACCAGAGTTCCTCCAGCTAAAACCAGTTTTACAACTGCTGAAGCTAGACAAATTGCCAAGGAACTTGGTATTGATCTCAACAAGGAAAAGTTCGATATTGAACAATTCAGAATGGGACTAGATGTAGAATTGGAACATGGAAGAAGATCTCCTCTCACAAATGTAACTAACGATAATCCTATTCTAACCTCAAAAATAGCATTGGCTCATTTAAACGAGTTTCCAGACTATTATACTAGACTTAAAAAGCTCGAAGATGAAGCAAAAGCCTATTGGGAAACTCAAAGATATTCCTACAAACAAACAAAAGAATTTACTTTAAGTGAACTTGCACAATATAATGGCTCTATGGGAAAACCTGCTTATGTTGCCGTCAACGGAATTGTTTATGATGTTAGTAATCAAGCTTCTTGGGGAGACTCTGTCCATTTTGGTCTTGCAGCAGGAAAGGATTTAAGTTCACAGTTTAAAAGCTGCCATAACAACGATAGTATTTTAAACAAACTACCTAGAGTAGGTATATTGAAGAGCTAAAAATATACGGGAACTGTAGTAAATAGAATGTAATTAAAAATTCACTTCACCATGACAAAACTCTAAAAATATATAAAATAGAAAATCAAAACACCGGCCAAGATAAAAGTCTAATCTCGACCGGTATATTTTTATCTAATATGATTTTTTACTTTACAACCCCATATCATATGATCATTGTTCTCTCCCCAATAGTTCTTCACTATTTTATAAGGTTCACCAAACTTCCTTAGCCATCTTTTTTGAGCTCGCCTATATCCACTATCTAAGCAAAATTCTTCAATTCCTAATTTATGAATATACTCTATCATAGTATGAATTAAAGCTGAGCCCACACCTTTTCCTTGATAATCAGGTAAAACATAAAGACTACCTAATTCCCCTATTGCATCTAATTCATTATTGGTACACTTTTTAATATCATTCCCACAAGGCCCAAAAGAAATAGTTCCAATAACATTATCATCAATCTTTGCAATAAAAAAATAAGTATCTGGATCTAAACTATCTACTGAACAATTTATTAGATATTTTTTATACTCAATCTCACTTAGAATATCTTCTTTTAAATGTCCCAACCCTTCTTTCTCAAAAGCATCAGTAATTGATTCTTCAAAAACACTATATGTTGATTTTAAATCATCTTTAGTAGGTCTTATAATTGTTAGATTGTTAATCATAAAATTCCCCTCACTTACATTTATATAATACTCTTTATTCATATTACCTTAATAGAACCTATAAATATATATTTTGAACATTTTCTTTTATAGCTCAAGTTTCCTATGATATTAAAAAATCTACTATTTTTATGTTAGCTCATACAATTAAATAAGAATTTCCCTAACATTAGTAAGTTATTCATTCTAATGTCTCGTCTCAGTCTATAATTGATATCCAATTGTCTCTAGCCATTTTGTAACCAATTCTTATCAGGAATTAATTCTCTTATATCTCCATCAGTCTGGATCGCTATTTCTAAAGCTAAATTTGCTGTGTTTTGAAAAAGAGAATAATAAACAATCAGCATCTTATTAATTCGTTACTATTAAAATTGCTAGAGAATAAATTCTGCAACACGTTATCTGTAATGGTTATTAGAATTAACTATATTATAGTAAGAGTTTACTGTTAAAAAATAATAGATCATGTATATAACTGTATATGAGGCAACAGTTATTATTATAGGTAATGTTAAATTTATCTTCAGAAGTTTTGATAAAAGTGTCGATGCAACTAAGCTGTGCATTACACCAATAATAAGTGGAAGTGAGAATACTATAAATATCTGTTTTCTTATTGAATCTTTTATTTCTTTGTTTGTAACTCCTATCTTTCTAAGAATTTGATACCTAATTTTATCATCATTAGCTTCAGACAGCTGCTTAAAGAATATTATGCTTCCTGTTGCTACCAAGAATAATAATCCAAGAAATGCACCAATAAAAATTACTAATCCAGAATAGGAAAGTCCTATTTTATATTCTGTGTAATAGGCTGAGAAGGTTCTAAAATTTTCTCCTTCCTGAGGAGCTTTCTCTAAAAGTAGACTTTCAAGTTCCCTTGTTAGTTCTTCGCTTTGATTTTTATTATCTGTAATATATCCTTTTATTCTATAGGTATTATTTGAATGATATTTATTGTAAACCTCATCCTTTACAACGACAGAATATCTCATCATTCCAGAGTTTGCTAGGGAATATCCCTTAAAGTCTACAACCTTTAAAGGAACAATTTCATCATTACTACCTATTTTAATAGTTCTTCCAGTATAGTCATATGGAGAGGTATAATTAATAATTTGACCAAATACAACTGCCTCACTATTATCATTTAGTTCTATCCTGTCATTCAGCCCACGTACATTCATAATCTCATTATACTTGCTTTCTGATATTATATAGAAACTCGCTTCATAGGTCTCATTCTGAGAAAATAAATCTGGCCACTGTCCATTTACTTTAGCAAAATCCATATCGATGCTGTCAATAATTTTATTATCAGGATACCTTGATATTACAGATTCTACTTCTTTATCCAAGTAACTATCATTGCTTACATATGCATAGGTAAATCCATAGTTTTCTTGTAGGTTTACTGTAAGATCATAATATAAGCTTGAAGATACCTCCATAGCTGTAAGAGTTGCTGCACTCAATACTGCAATTGTTGCCAGAGTTCTGGCACTTGCTTTAATTCTGTATAGTAATTGAGACGTTCCTATCATATTAATTCCTTTAAAGTATCTTCTCTTATTTTTCTTTGAAAGGTTTATAATTAATAGTATTAATGAAGAAAAGAGCATGAAAGTTCCTATTGTTGTGAGTATAAAGGTTACAAATATAATAATAAATGTATAGGGCGATACGGGCCTATTATATATAAAATATCCTATTCCAATAAATATTATAGAAGCTATAGAAAGAATTATTGAAGGTTTTGGTTCTCTCTCGCCTTGCTTTTCTGCTTTAAAAAGTTCTATAAGCTTAAATCTATATATAAGGCTATAACCATGTATTGATGTTATCAAAAATAATATCATAAATACATAAACAGTATTCATAATAGCATTTATAGATATCTCAAATGAAATATCAGTAGAAAATCCCATAAGTTTTAGAAGAAGCATATTAAATAGTTTAGAAAGTAAGCTTCCGATAATAATACCTGTTGCAAGAGCTGCTATACCCATAACAATATTTTCATAGAAAAGCATTCTTCCTATTTGTTTCTTTCTTATTCCAAGTAGAGAATAAAGTGCAATCTCCTTTTTTCTCCTCTTTATAAAGAATGAGTTTGAATACCAAATGAAAATGGAAACAAATAATCCTATAACTACTGCGACCACATTAAATACGCTGGAGAAATTCGTTGATGCATTAATAACTCCTTGAACCTGCGTATTATATCGTATTGATGTGAAAGTAAAGTAAATCATTATACTGAATACCATTGATATAAAGTATAGAAAGTAATTGTAAAAGTTTCTTTTTATATTTTTTAAGGCTATATCAAATAATCCCACGATTTTTTCACTCCTTATAGTAAGTTTATTACATTTCAGCTAAGCCGCCACCCAAGGTTTTGAGCACATCAAGTATATTTTGAAAGAATTCTCTTCTGGTTCCTCCCCTAGTAAGTTCTGTAAATAATAAACCATCTTTTATAAAGATTATTCTTTTGCAATAGCTTGCTGCAAAGGCATCGTGAGTTACCATCATGATAGTAGCTCTATTTTTTTCATTTAAGTCGCTTAGTGCTTGGAGTAGCTCACTAGATGACTTAGAATCCAGTGCACCTGTAGGTTCATCTGCAAGAATTAAAGCTGGCTTGTTGATAATAGCTCTTGCTGCTGCCGTCCTCTGTTTTTGCCCCCCAGAGATCTCATATGGATATTTATCCAAAATATCTTCTATACTTAGACCTATAGAAACCTCCTTCAATCTTTTATTTATTTCACCTAGTCTTACCTTAGAAAGTGATAACGGAAGAACTATATTCTCTCTCACAGTTAATGTATCTAGAAGATTGAAATCCTGAAAAATAAAACCTAATTTATTTCTTCTGAAAAGAGATAATTTCTCTTCATTCATTTTTACAATGTCTTCTCCACCTATAACAACTGTACCACTACTTGGTTTATCTATTGTAGAAATAATATTTAAGAGTGTTGTTTTACCTGCTCCTGACGGCCCCATTATCCCTACAAATTCACCTTCTTTAATATTTAGATCTATATTGTGAAGCGCTTTATAGACATTTCCTCTTGAGCCATAGACCTTTTCTAAATTCCTAGTTATCAAAACATCATTCATATTTAATCCTCCGATTTATTTCCTATTTAAATTTACCTACTATCTATATAAAATGTATCTCTATTGCACTATTTTATACATTCCCTCTCCCCTTATGGTCTTAATACTCAGTATGCAACAAATACAAATTATTTCAACTCAACTTTTTTTAATTCAGAATATTCTTTAGTTAAAATATTAAGTTGACCTTTTTCTTCTTCCTTCAAATGCATTTCAAAAAAGGCAGATGTTACAGATTTTGTTATGTTAAGGCATCTTTCTGGAGTTGTCTTTCCGCTAATACCTATTAATTCTCGTAGCTGATCGCTATCTATAAATAACCCAATATCGGTAAATTTCATATGATTACTACCTTCAATAGAAAATAGATTTTCAGACTCCTTAAGAACTCTGATAAGCCCACTTGTATTTTCATGTTCTTTTCTGTAAGCTTCATTATAATTCTCCATACTCCCGTACATTGAAATGATGTTCTTTCGCTCCTCATCAGTCAAGTCTTCAAACTTTTTCAAAAATCCTTCTCCATTTGCAATCATTTGTATATCTTTATCATTAGTGATCATTAAAAATGGTGCCATATTTTCTAAATTCTCTTTAGGGGTAATGAATACTCTTCCGTCTAGATTAATAGCAGCTCTAACCCTGCTGTCATTAATTGCAAGATTATATGCTGTTGCTCCTCCAACAGAATGCCCTATTGCTCCTATTCTGTTAAGGTCTAATCTTCCTTTAAAGATGGAAGTTATTTTCCCATTATTCATTTCAATTAAACTATCTATTACGAATTGAGAGTCATCAGTCATGATTTCAGTAATTATCTCTGCAGGCTCTACTATATTAAAATTTGTTGTAGCCTCTCTTTCAGAAACAGCTCTATCCGGGAAAATCGTTGCCTTTGAAACATAAGTATGGTCAATCGCTGCAACAATATATCCTTGGCTTGCTAAATCCTCACACTGGGAAGTTTGAACTTCCATTGATGTACCTCCTCCATGAGAAAATAAAATCACTGGATAGTTTTGTTCCTTATCGGATATCTCAAGACCTATCTTCGAATTTGTTTTCACCAGGTTTAGGTGACTAAATATGAAGTCTGGCATTCCATAGCCTACTGCAAATTGTTTTATAAGTTCAGATGAGTTATTAAAATATCGTTCAAATTGTTTTGAATCGTCTTTATTTGCTGGATAATAGACTTTAACCATAAGTTCTCTCTTTTTAGTTGATTTATCTAAGAAAGGATCATTACGATTTTCATCAACTAAATGCAAGTAATTAACACCTACATTATAACTTCCAGTTGGTTTCGGAATCTCAAATACAGGAAGGACATATGAGAGGATAGATGTAATTATAAGAGAAACAAAGACTAAACTTACGGCAATAATCTTTATTCCTTTTGGGATTTTTATTTTAAGAAACTTGTCACTTGTTTTTACTAAGGTATAAATTACAAATATAACTACAAAAATGTATGAAAAAATCATCTGATAACGTAAGCCTTCTAATATACCATGTATTAAGAATACGGATAGATTTACACCTGCTACCCCTCTCCTAATTACCTTTGACCATTTTTTTAAACTTAAAAATAGAGTCAAGAAATTTATCAAAATTAATATGATTTCTAATATTCTCATTAAATTACCTCCTGTTTTGTTTTAATTTACAATATCATTATATAAACTGCAGGAGATTCAATCCATTTTGTTAGCTTACAAAACTGTATTTATTCCTTACATTTTTGTCACTTATAAAAAAAAGCGGCAACGCCACTTTTTTTTATGATTCTTCCTCTATTTCTTTGAAACCTGGAGATAGTCTAACAGCTTTGGAAATATGATTGTTACTTTTGTATATTCACCATATTGCGATTCAATTGTTATATCATGTCCAAGCTTTATAGCAAGCTTTTTAGAAAGATATAGTCCTATACCTGTTGATTTATAATTTTCTCTTCCGTTATACCCTGTAAAGCCCTTATCAAATACCCTTCCAAGATCTTCTCTTTTAATTCCTATACCATTATCCTGTATAATCAGCTTTTTAGCCCTTTCTTCAGATACTCCATAGATTTTTATTTTTCCGTTATCTAAAGTATATTTTAAAGAATTTGATAATACTTGATCCAAAATAAAGGAAAGCCATTTTTTGTCCGTCACAACCTCTAAATCAATGTTGCTAATTTCTATTTTTATTTTCTTATTAATAAATGTTTTTGCCTGCTTTTTTACAGTTTCCTTAACTAATCTATCTAATTCAATCTCATTTATAATATAGTCCTTTGAGAAATAATCAATTTTAGAATAATAAAGAGCCTGTTCTATGTAGTTTTCAATTTTATCGAATTCCTCTTCGATACTGTATAGTGTTTCCTTATTCGAAGAATTTGGACTATTTTCAATCAACAACCTGCCAACCGATATAGGAGTTTTTACTTGATGAACCCAGGAGTCTATAAATTCTTCATACTCCTTTTTCTGCTCATTTAATCTTTGTATTTTAGAGCTTTGCTCATTATATAAAGAAGAAACTATCTCATGAAAAAGAATTTGACTATAGTTCTGTGGCTTTGGAAGGCGATTTATTATTTCATCTCTCTTATTTTCAACAATGTCATATAGACCTTGATAATAACTTCTATAATAAAGGTAGCTTGCTATTAAATAAATTAAATAAAACGAAAAAGAAACTAAATTAATATATAATATGTTTCCCAAACTTACTGTAACTGTATCATCTAAATGTATCATTAGAGATATAAATATCATAAGCAAAAGAAAGCACAGTATTGAAAATTTTCTATCAGCTATAAATCTGTTAAACTTCATTAAATAATATACCCCTGCCCTTTCTTTGTCCTAATATAATCAATAAGCCCTAACTCCTCCAACTTTTTTCTAAGTCTATTGATATTCACCGTTAAGGTATTATCATCAACGAAACTTTCATCTTCCCAAAGTGCCCTCATTATCTTATCTCTACTTACTATATTCCCCCTATCCTTCATAAGCGTATATAGAATCTTAAACTCATTCTTGGTAAGTTCAAATTTTTTATCCTCAAATATAACCATGCTATCCTTAATGTTAAGCACAGCACCCTTATATTCAATTATATTTAATAAATCATTTGTATAGTTATAAGTTCTTCTTAAAAGTGCATTTATCTTTGCCATCAGTACTTCTAAAGAAAATGGTTTTTGTACAAAGTCATCTCCACCCATGTTTACAGCCATAATTATATCCATTTCAGTATTTCTAGAAGATATAAAAATTATTGGAACCTTTGATATTTCTCTTATTTTACTACACCAATAAAAACCATCATAAGTAGTCAGATTTATGTCCATTAAAATAAGATGAGGATCATATTTCACGAATTCATCTACTACTTTATTAAAATCTTGTATGCAGAGTCCTTTAAAACCCCACTTTTCAATATTTTCACAGATAATTTCCTGTATTTTTTTATCATCTTCTACTATCATTATTTTAAACATAAAAATTTACCTCTCATTTTAATATTATTGATTTAAGTCTCTCTAAATTAATTATGTCATATTAATGTCATAATTACTATTGTAATGTATAAACATAATAAACATTTAAAATGCTGATAATTACATGGAGGAATATAATATGAATAATTTTAAAATGTCTTCACATGTATTTTAGCTATAAGATGATATAAATACACATTATTATTGCTATGTATAAGATTATAGCTATTTAATATTTTGTTAAAACTCTTCCCTTATTGCTGCAACCCATTTTCTTACTCGTTCAGCAGTTCTTTCAGGACAATCAGCAATATACACATCTAAAAATATCATGCTACTGTCTCCATACTTATTTATATGAAAATACATGATACAAAAAATAGAGTACTATTAAAGTTGATTATCTGGAAACTGATCCAATACAAGATTCAAAACAATATCATACTCAAGAAATGCTTTTAAGCCACATATAACAATAGTGAATCCTCCTGTTGAATCTATTACTTGTTTTATTATTTCTTTCTGAGTACCTTTAAAACCTGTATTTATAATTGTTACATAAGTTTCGTTCTCAGCTCGAGGAGTAAAAATCCACTCTGCTGTTGTGTTGTCATCAAATTCGATGACAATTCGTTTATTCTCCTCAATATCCTTTACATAAACTTCAGCACTAACTCCATACATCTCCCAGTCCCATCGGACATATTTTCCTTTTTCTAATCTCCCACTACTTTTGGTAAACCAGAATTTTGTAGTAATGGTAGGATCAATAAAAGCTTCAAATACCTCTCTTACTGGTTTTCTAATCAACATTTGTGATTTCGCTTCTGGTACTTGATACATAATTCTTAAACACTCCTTTCTGAGTAATAATCACTCATTCAAGTTAGTTAACAAACTGATTTATTTACATCTTTTAACTTTCAGTTCACTATTTACTATCTTCTCATAAGAAACTCTTATGCTGATTGAACTTAATCCTTGTAATTTTTTACTATACAATATCATAAGCTTCTCCTATTATCAATATAGTAAATATCTTTATTATATTTATCATCACATGGTTGCCAGAAAAAGAGACTTATATCTCCTTAATTCTAGTTCATATTCAGTTCATAAAAAGGTTTTACTATAACTTCATAGAATACCTTAAGTTTAAAACAAGGACTTAGTAAAAGAATATTATTTAATTCTTCTACATGTCCACAAATATTTATTGGTATAAGATTGGAGGATTAATTTATGAAAAATAAACAAAAAATTTCTAGTAAAAATTTATATTTCTTTATGGCCGCCATCGTTATTGTAACTTTTTCATTAAGTGGATGTGGTCTCATTAGAAATAAGGTGAAAGAATCTTCTCAAACTAAATTAGAAAGCTTAAAAGATAACGAAAACACAAAAATTCTAGATGAGCTAAATGATGAATGGGTATTTCCAAAAGGATTTAAGTTAGAAAATATTGAGCTTAACGGATTAAATATGAATTGGGTTTATGCTGAAAATTCAACCACTGATAAAGTAATTCTACAACTTCACGGTGGTGCCTATCGAAAGTCCTTAGCCGACTACCCAACTATGTATCAACGTACTGCTGTAAAATATGCAGAAATCAGTGGTGCTAAAGTTTTGACCATAGACTACCGTGTTGCACCGTCTAATCCTTTTCCTGCTGCACTGGATGATGCTGTAGCCGCATATCAATGGCTCTTAGACAGTGGATATATAGCAGAAAATATTATAATTGCTGGTGATTCTGCTGGTGGTGGCCTTACTCTTGCTACTGCATTATACCTAAGGGATAATAATATAGATATGCCTGTTGCCCTAATCACAATGTCTGCATGGGCTAATCTAGACTATAGGAAGGCAGACGTAGCATATGTTGGCGACAACGATCCAAAAAATCCTTATATATCCCCAATTTATGGAGATTATGCTGGTATGCCTCAAATGCTAATGCAGGTTGGCGGAGATGAGGTTATTTTAAAGGATACAGTAACTGTGACTCAGAAGGCACTTAAAGATGGAGTTGACGTTATACAAACCTCTTATGATGGAATGTTCCATGACTTTCAAATGTTATTTCCAGTAAATGAGCAAGCGAATAAAGCCTGGGATGAGGTGGAAGACTATATAAAAGATATATATAAATAAGTTATAATTAAAATGGGTGATAATTATGCTAAATATTTTATTAGTAGATGATAACAAAAGTATCAGAACTCTTATTTGCGCTTATCTTGAACCAGAGGGGTTTAACATACTACATGCAGAAAATGGTGTAGAAGCATTAAAGATTATTGAGACTAATCATATTGACCTTATGATTGCTGATATTATGATGCCTCTAATGGATGGATTTACTCTTACTGAGGACTTAAGGGCAGCAAATTACGACTTGCCTATTCTTATGATTACTGCAAAGGATACATTTGAGGACAAAAAGCGAGGTTTTCGTGCAGGTACAGATGATTATATGGTTAAGCCTATTGACATGAATGAAATGGTACTACGTGTAAATGCACTCCTCCGTCGGGCTAAAATCAGCAATGAACATAAAATATCAATTGGTAGTATTGAGCTAAACTATGATACTTTGGAAGTCAAAACCCCTCTTCATACCTATATGCTCCCCAAAAAAGAGTTCTACCTACTTTTTAAGCTTTTAAGCTATCCTAAAAGGATATTTACTAGACAAGAATTAATGGATGATATTTGGGGTATGGATACGGAGGCTGATGAAAGAACAGTAGATGTTCACATCAAAAGGTTAAGAGAAAAATTTGAAGGGCTTAAAGAATTTGAAATAATCACAATCAGAGGGCTCGGATATAAGGCGGAAAAAAAGTTATGAAATGGTATTTAGGTATAAAGTCAATTTATTTAAAACTTATTTTTATTTTTCTAGGTACGCTTTTCTTTAGCTGCATGATTGCTTTTACAATTATTTTTGCCACAAGATGGAATGCATTGAAAAAAAACATTAACTCTGAGATCTTAGCAAAGGCTGAGAATTTTCAAAGTTTTCATAAAAGATATCAGGCTGATATTTATGATATTCAAAGGCTTCTCAAAGATAATTACATCTTAATAGATATATTCTCAAGCTATGAAGATATTCAAAATAACTCAGACTATAAAAATGCCATTTCAAAAGAACAATATACTGAAATACTTAGCGGTAAAACAGTAAAATTGGAAAATCTAAAAAAACGTCGTTTTATGCCAGCTGTAGGTATAAGTGCTGATGGAAAAGTAGTAATTATTCACCCCAGCCTTAACCTTATAGAAAACTTCAAAAGCACTGCCTATGTCCTTCTTATTTGTCTGTTCCTAGATTCAGTTTTAATAGCACTAGCAGCACGCATGTTAGTTAAGCCAATAAAGAAATTGACTCTTGCAACAAAAGAGGTTTCATCAGGAAACTTTAATATTAGAGTAGAGACAAAAAGTTCAGATGAAATTGGTCAACTTGCTGAAAATTTTAATATAATGGCTACTGAACTTAAAAGCATGGAATATCTACGTAAGAATTTTATTTCAAGTGTCTCTCACGAATTTAAGACTCCTATTACCGCCATTTCTGGTTTCGTAAAACTTATCAGAGATAGAAGTTTATCACAAGAGGATTTTAATGAATATATCAATATAATCATTTTAGAAACCGAACGCCTAAGTAACTTAAGTAGTAATCTGCTGAGGCTTGCTACGATTGAAAATCAGGCTATTGTTTTAAAATCATCAGTTTTCTCCTTAGATGAACAGATTCGACGTGTAATAGTGCTCCTTGAAAATAAATGGAGCCTTAAAGGTATTAATCTTGAGCTGCAAATGGAACGGCTTGAATACTCTGGTGATGAGGAACTTTTACAGCAGGTATGGATAAATCTAATCTCAAATGCCATCAAGTTTTCCAGGGATGGTGGAACAATAAAAATACTATTGAACAAACTTGAAGATAGAATCAAATTTCAAATAATAGACAATGGTATAGGTATAGCACAGGAGGACAAAAGTAGAATTTTTGATATGTTCTACAAGGGCGATAAATCCCGTTCAAATGAAGGTAGCGGGCTGGGACTTGCCATATCAAAAAAAATTGTAGAACTACATAATGGTAGAATTTATTTTGAAAGTGAATCTGGCTCTGGTACAAACTTTATTGTTGAACTGGTTTAGAAACTATAAGCGATTATAACAGTTGAAGTTGACCTCAAGTAAAAATTTCTACTACAGTAAAATTGATATTATTTCTTAATTAAGCATATAAAAAATCAGGACTGGTAAAGTTTATCAGTCCTGATTTCTTACTTATTATGCACATTCTCTTTATCACATTTATACTTTCTTGACATCAGCACTACCGTCTCTATATTCGGTATCACATTACTCTTATACAATTTAACAAAACACTCTAGATTTATGTACTATTTGGTGAAACTTATCCCACTAGGTCCCCTAGATAAAATACCTAGCGGTCTAGTGACAAAAAATAATGTGGACCTATTGTTATCAAAATGAATACGCTTATCCAATATTTTTTGTTTTCAGTTTTCATTGTTGATTTTATTTTCCTCCTTTTCGTTGCGCTGTACTAGGCTATAAAAAAGAGGCTATACTTCTTTAAAAGAAAACATAGCCTCTCATCATCCTACCTAATGACAACATTTGCATTGTATTTCTTATTGAACAATCGGTATCGTAAAACTGAATGTTGTTATAGTATTGGAAATGCTTTTAACCCATATCTTGCCTCCATGATCCTCGATAACTCTCTTGCATATGGCAAGCCCAAGTCCCGCACCGCCATAATTGCGAGAGCGTGATTTTTCGGCACGATAAAAATGATCAAAAACACGAGACAAGTCCTCCGGTGCTATGCCAGAACCGTTATCCGACACCGAAATTTTCAGAAACCTGTCATTGATATTTGCTTGGATGGTAATGATGCCATTTTTCCCAACATAACGTTTTGCATTTGAAATCAGGTTATCAAACACTTGTAATATACCGTTTTTATTTGCAAGTATATCAACCTTTGGGAATGGACGCACAATTTCAAGTTGAATATTGCAATCGGCAAATTCCAATTCATATGGCTCAAGTATTTCTTCGAGCAATTCTTCCGAATTTCGTTTGCACAAATCCTGTTCACCTTCGCTCAGCTCAAGTTGGGAATACTGGAAAAGACTTTCAATCTGTCTATCAAGGCTTTCGGTTTTGTTTTTAATTACAGATATATAACGATTAAACCTCTCCCGGTCGTAGACTATACCATCCTCTAGGCCTTCGACATAACCGCGAATTGATGAAATTGGCGTACGCAGATCATGAGATATACTTGCGATTAGTTCCTTACGTGACTTTTCGAGAGCATCTTGTTTTTCAAGTGATTCTTTCAGCTGCATACGCAATTGGTCAAATGCCAGGCAATACCTGCCCATTTCATTATCCTTTTTATACTTGATTTCATAATTCAAATCACCAGCCATTATTCTTTTCGTGGCTTTATGAAGCTCATTCAAGGGTGTAAGAACACTGTAGGCAATAATGCCCGAAATGATAGAAGCACAAGCAATAAATGCAATGCTCTGTGATAATATTATGATGATAGCATTCCCTATTCCCGTGTCCATATTACTTCCAACAGCAAAAACTACAAGTACAGGTACTGCAATCATAAAAGCAAAGGCGATAATGAGTTTTTTACGAATGCCAAGCTTCATTTTTTACCTCCATCAAACCTATAACCGACACCCCAAACTGTTTTTATATATTGGGGATTCGACAGGTCACTTTCAATTTTCTCACGGATTTTCTTGATGTGAACCGTCACTGTGTTCAAGTCGCCAAACTCGCTATACCCCCACACATTTTCAAAGACCTTCTCTCTTGTAAGTACCTGACCAGCATGAAGGGCTAAAAAGCGAAGCACCTCAAACTCTTTCGCCGAAAACTCAATCGCAATTCCATTGATCCTAACCATGTAACCTTTCATGTCAATTTCCAATTCGCTGAATCTTCGAAGTTCTTTATGATCCAAAGGTGAGAGCATATTAAATCGTCGAAGCTGCGCTTTTACTCTTGCTACAACCTCACTGGGGCTGAAAGGCTTGACGACATAATCGTCAGCGCCAAGCCCTAATCCTAAAATTTTATCAACCTCCGCTTTTTTTGCGCTCAGCATAATGATAGGAACGTTGGATTCAGAACGAAGCGTACGACAGACTTCCATGCCATCAAGTCCGGGCAGCATAATATCCAATACCACCAATTGAGGTTGATGCAATCGAAAAAGTTCGATAGCCTCCTTGCCGTCAGTGCTTATGACTACACTGTATTTTTCTTCTTCAAGATAGTCTTTTATAAGCTCAGCAAGCTCCAATTCATCATCAACTACCATGATCTTTATATTTTGCACGAAATATCACCCTTTCCAGGTGCATTAGGAGATCACATCCTTTTTATAAAATGCCAAAACGCACCCAACATAAAATATGATAATATAAGCGGTAATCACCACTATATTCATTATAACCGCTTCCTGAATATATTGGACAAAGAGATTTTTGTAGAACGACCTCATCAGGTAAATGATGGAGTAATCCCGAAGAGCTTCTGAAGCTTCAAGCATCTGCGAAAAAATCATGATTCCCAATGTTCCACCGATGGTCACGACCATGTTGTCAGTAAGGATCGCTATAAACGATATAAGAAGCCCAAAACCCAATACAGGAAGTAGTGTCACTGCACCAGACTTCAGAGTCAATAATAAAAGGTAAATCCCAGCATTTTCACCCCATCCAAGGCTCAGCGTACCAATAGCATATGCGGACGTGAGCACAAATCCCACAATAAATCCTGAACAGAAAAGAAAGGACGCTACCTTTGCGCTTAAAAATGCGATTCGATTCACAGGACGAAGCAGTGAAAGTTTGAGCGTACCGGTTCTGTATTCGTCAACCCAGCTATCTGCAATAAACACGGCAACAAATATAACAAACAAATATGAGAAGTTATCAAGAAGTAATAAAGGAAATTTCTGTCCATTTATGGATACCCCCGACGTTACTCCATTAAATTTGCTTTGCAGCACAACTAAAATTTCAACAGCCAATGCAACGAGCATTATTATATAAATTTTTTTGAGCTGAAACACCTTGTAAATTTCATTATATATTAGTTTACTCATATGTTTCACCTCCGTCAACATAAAATGTCTTTCTTTTTAAATGTAGTTACCGCCATCAGATAAAAGATTACGATATATACTAGGTTGACAATTACACTAAGCATCATCTCACCAGGATTATTTATCTTAACAAAGTAGTCACTGAAAAACAGTATTTGATTAACTACTGAAAAAACCTTAATAGATGGCAGTGCATTTAGATACTGCCCGAGCATCGTTATGCCTATGGAAATAGCAATTGTGGTGGTCATACTATTAGAGCTAACAGCAATGAAGGTAGTTATCATTCCAAAAGCTATAAGAGGTAAAATTGATACCGCGAATACTTTTATAGTCAACAAAATCCCGTCGATTGTTGAATAAGTTATTCCATTATATACACTACTATTTCCCCACCCGAAGGAGACAATCCCTATGACATAGGTTGATAAAATGAAAAAAAACATCAAAATAACTATAAAGGCAAATATTGCAACAACCTTGGAATTCAGAAGCGTTGTCCGGCTAATTGGCCTAAGCATAGACAGTTTTAGCGAGCCGGTCTTATATTCATCCGTTATAATATCTGCGATATATATAGCCATAAATATGCTTAAAAATTGTGCTGTCGAATATTTTAGTACAATCGGGAGCGACTGTGCATTTGCTAGCTCTATAACCGTTTGCATACCTGCATCTGGGTTGATGTAATAATACACTGTGATAACTGTCGTGGCCGTAAGAAGCAAGAAAAATACATATAGCCTTCTAGCTTTAAAAAGCTTCAAGAGCTCGTTTTGCAGAAGCTTCAAGCGGGATCACCGCCCTTTCCGGTAATCTCAAAATAGATATCTTCTAGGGATTTCCCAGGTGCTTTTTGTGTCAACTCGACCAAACTTGCTTCACTGAGTAGCTTACCCTTTTCGATGATCCCTACCCGGTTGCAGATTTGCTCTACCTCATGCAGCAGATGGCTAGAAATAAAAAAGGTTATATTCCTCTCGGAAGCAAGTTGAACGATCATTTCTTTGATTTCCTTCATGCCCTGAGGGTCAAGCCCGTTGGTAGGCTCATCAAGGATGATCAACTTCGGACTGCTCAAGAGTGCGTTTGCAATTCCCAGACGTTGCTTCATCCCCAACGAATATGTCTTAACCTTATCTTTTGCCCGAGAGCTTAATCTGACGATTTCTAGTACCTCATCGATCCTTTCTTTTCTTATGCCGGGTATGATATTCGCCATTAGTTTGAGGTTGTCGTAACCAGAAAGATACCCATAAAAAGATGGTGATTCAACAATTGCCCCAACATTTGAAATAGCTTTCTTAAAATCATCTCCAAGACTATGTCCGTCAATCGTTATATCTCCAGCATCTGGAAAAATAAGACCGGTTATGAGACGTATTGTAGTTGTCTTTCCTTGACCGTTACGTCCAAGAAAACCATATATATCGCCTTTCATGACATGTAAGTTCAAATTATCGATAATTTTTCTTCCCCCAAACGATTTGGTAAGATTGTGCGTTTGCAGTAACGTATTTGAAATCATAAACTATCTTCCTTTCTAATTTTTTGAGATATTTCTTTAGCTCTATTTTAGTATCCATGATAAAAATAAAGTACTGCATATAAATAGATAAAAGATTGATGGGAAAATTATTAAAATTTTATAAACACAATTTTTGAGTTGTATATCACTTCATTATTAAAGGTTAGCACTTACCTTTTAATTTAATATTTTTGCAATAAGGTCCTCTCTTTTGCTAAATAATAAAACCTTTTAGCTAAACTTCGTGCCGTTTTTATACTTCTCATCTATAGGGCAATCGATATTTTCCTTAAAACAACCTATTGCAAAACCTTTAAAATAAAAAAACGCCCCAGAAATCACCGTATATATTCAACTTTCAAGGGTTTTATTCTTATTTTCTCTCCAGCAGACAAACCGTCTCAACGTGAATAGAGGTTAAAAGTTACATATTATTATTTTCCTTGCGTGATAGGAAAACCACAACCTCCACATGACTTGTCTTAGGGAACATATCAACTGGCTGAACTATTTCGGTTCTATATACTTTTTCCTATAATACCTTTAAATCTCTAGCTAATGTACTAGGATCACAAGAAACATAAACTACTCTTCTTGGTTTAATTTTAACTCCATAAACTTTTCTTGCTTTTTATGAAAGAAAAAGTGTTATTGTTCCAGTTCCACAGTAAGCATCAAAAACTGTTTCATCTCCTGTTATACCTGCATATTCTAAAGCTTTGGAATATAGCTTTTCTGTTTGCACAGGATTTACTTGAAAAAAAGAAAGTTGTAATATATTAAACTTAAGAACTCTTTAAAAGCATATAAAATAAGAGCCACTATTTATACAGGATTCATATCTTCTATCAATTTTTATTTAATACCCACCTATAATATAATCTCCTAACTGTTACTATGACCCCTACTAAGAAAACTATAAATAAAAATAACATAGCAGCCGGCCAAATACCAAAAGCATCTTTAATTGTAGAACTATTATTTTGTAGATTTGGAACAATAAAAAATAACCAACCTATAAACAATGCTGGAATTACTTGTGGCATTATACGAAGATAATATCTCCAAGTAGGATATAGTTTACGTTTATTCGACCACTCCTTACTCCTTAAAATACCTTTAGTACCTAATATTAAGTATATTAATGTAATAAAAGCAAGAGAAAAATCAATTATCTTAGGAATAGAAGCTTTAGTATCAGGTATTTGTCCTTCAGTCAATTGAATAATTCCTGAACTAATCTCATATGAGTGTTCTAATGTGGTTGTAAAGCTATTAAGCATCACTGCTACTGCATATCCACTTGAAGGTATAATGTCTTGCTGTGCTTGTACAGTAGATAACGCTCCACTATGAGAAACTCGAGCTGGCTTAACATCTGGAGAACTTAAAGACCAACCAAGACCATATTTAGGACTTCCAGGTTGAGGAGAATATGATTCTTCTAGCAATGCTTTCGATAGCAACGTTTCTCCATTCACATTTTTTCCCTCATTAGTATGCATTGATAGCCATTTACCCATGTCAGTAGCTGTTGAAACTATTCCTCCTGATCCTGCAAACATTTGTTCAAGTTCTGACCAAGGAAGTGCAGTACCATATGCTGTTATGTATCCTTGAGATAACCCTTTCACAGGATCACCAGAATTTATAGCTGATAGAGTGTCTTCCATTCCCAATGGAGAAAATATCCTTTGCTTAAGATATTCTGAAAAATCCATACCACTTACTACTTCTACTAATCGAGCTAGTATCCAATAATTAGGATTACCATACGAATATTTATCTCCAGGTTGCCAGTTAAGTTTCCAATTATGTAGACGTTCAACCCCTGCTTTTAAAGTGTTAGCTGGCGGCACAATCGTGGGACTTGGAATCCCTGATGTATGACTTAGCAAGTGCCTTATTGTAACATTTTGCAATCTAGTGTCATCCATTATAAGTTCTGGTAAATACTTAATAACTGGATCATCCAGATTGATTTTTCCTTCATCAACCAATTGTAAAACTGAAAATGCAGTAAAAGACTTGGATACTGAACCTATTCTCATTAATGACTTTTCTGTTATGGGTCTCCCTTCAGAGTCATGACCATACCCCTTTTCGTATACTGGCTTACCATCCTTTACTATCACAATTGATGCTCCAGGTAATCCATTACGCTCTATATAGTCAGTAACAAATTCATCAATAGCCTCTTTGTCTATAATAGTCTCAGCGCTAACTGATACGGGATATAATACTAATGCAATTAAAAATGTTATTAGCATTAAAGTAATATATAATTTTTTTATCATTTTAAAATCTCCTATCTGTTGGAATTATAAATCTGAAAGTGGCCAGCTACATTTCTAAATCATAACTTTTTTACTTCCAATTAGTTTATACATGAAAGTATTGCTTCTTGTAGAACTATCTATAAATAACATTTTTCATAATAATGGTATTCAAGAATTTAATTAATTCACTTATTATAATATATAAAGTTAAAGGACTAATAAAAAAAGTCTTAAGAAAAACTAAATTTATTCTTTAAATATTTTTTATATTTAACAAATACTAATAAGGTTTTTTTATCTTTTTAGTATCTCTAAAAAGATTAATCAGTATACACTTTATCAGTTTATTGACTATTTTCTCATCATTCTAATTTTAAAAATACATAACACCAAAAACAATGGTTAGTTGGTCTTTACATAAAACCTATCCCTTAATACAAATCTCCCTAGTTTTGAGTAAAAGTATCCTCTCTAAATCAAAATTCCCCCAAACTCCTAAGTCTGAGGGAATATAACCCATACTTAATTATTTAATTAAAACTTTAAACTTCCTATGTTATCTCTTGCTCTAACTCCTTATCTTATTGAAAAGTAATACCCGCTTCAATATAACTTCTTGCTAATTTCCAATCAATATTATTAATTTTTTTAAAGGTATTAAAGAATAAATTTGCGGTTTCTAAACTTTTACCTTGTATAACCAAAGTAGCTGATAAAATAGCCATAGTTTCATCTTTTCTTAATGGAATAATTGAAACTACTTTTATATTCCATTGGGCACTATTTTCTTTCGCAAAATTAAAACCCTGTTCCCATCCATTGACTGATTCTTCATAACCAAAGTCAGTTAAGTCTCCACCTGTTATTTCTCTTCCTTGATATTCGTATGAAATTAACTCTTTTAACTCTATCAAAGATGATGTTCTCCAAGCATTTAAAAAAGTATCTAAAAATACAGAAAATGAGTTGTCCATTAATAACCCCCTATAATTTAAAATTTTGTTATATTTTGTATTAAAATATAGGTTATCATAAAATTCCCGTTATATCAATATAGTAATTAATTCTTATAACATGCACTAAATTATTCTTCATCATATTCTGTCCTTTATTTATTTCTATAATAAAAACCGTCTAGATAAAATTTATCTAGACGGTTTTGACAATATAATTTTAATTTCTTATTTCCAGTAATGCTACACATTCCACGTGGCTTGTATGAGGAAACATATCAACAGGTTGAACTTTTTCTGTTTTATATCCCTTTTCTTCTAATATTTTTAAATCTCTAGCCAAAGTACTCGGATCACAAGAAACATATACAAGTCTATTAGGTTTTGCATTACCTATAGCTTCTAATAATTTTATATCGCAACCTTTTCTTGGAGGATCTACGACAATTACTTCTGGAGCTATACCCTTTTCTATTAATTCAGGTATTATTTCTTCTGATTTACCTACAAAGAATTCTGCATTATCTATATTATTGATCCTAGCATTTTCTCTAGCATTTATAATAGCAGGCTCAATAATCTCAACTCCATAAACTTTTTTTGCTTTTTGTGAAAGGAAAAGTGTTATTGTTCCTGTTCCACAGTAGGCATCAAAAACTGTTTCATCTCCTGTTAGACCTGCATATTCTAATGCTTTTGAATATAGCTTTTCCGTTTGTACAGGATTTACTTGGAAGAATGAAAGTGGTGATATGTTAAACTTAAAATTGTCTATGTAATCTGTTATTGTATCTTCTCCCCATAATGTTATACACTTTTGCCCTAAAATAACATTAGTATTTTCTTTATTTACATTTAATATAATACTCTTTATTCCTTCTACATTATCTTTAATTAAGTCTATGAATTTATCAATATTTTCAACTTTTTCTTTTGTTGATACTAAAACTACCATAACTTCATTAGTAGTAAATCCCTTACGTATCATTATATGTCTTATTAATCCATTCTTATTAAAAACTCCATCAATGCTAGCAGGTGATATATTATATTTTGTCATCCATTCCCTAGTAAGCTTTGCAACCTTATCAGCAATCTTATCTTGAATTAGACAAGTATCTAAGTTGATTATATTATGACTCCTAGGAGCATAGAATCCGATACTTAGTTCTCCTTTTACAATACCAACAGGTAATTGAACCTTATTTCTATATCTTTCTGGATTTTCCATCCCTACTGGATATTCTACCAAGGAGCTATCCAATCCACCTATCTTTGATATACAATCTTTTACTCTTTCAAACTTATAATCTAATTGCTTCTTATAACTCATATGTTGAACTGTACATCCACCACATCTTTTATAAACTTTACACTTTGGTTCTATTCTTTCTTCAGATGCTTCAATAACTTCTAATAGTTTTCCATAAGCATAATTTTTCTTGACCTTAACTATTAATGCTTTTACTTTTTCACCTAAAATTGCACCTTCTATAAATATAGGATAGCCATCAATCTTGGCTATACCTTCACCTTCATATCCCACGCTTATTATATCTAATATATATTCATTATTCTTTTCAACCAAATTATCCACCTCTTAAAATCTTGTAAATTTAGTGATTTCCAAAGTTTCATCTTATAATATCATAAAAAAAAGTAAAACACAAAGTGCTAGCGCACAATGTAAAATGAATAATGTAAAATGTAGAATTATCGAAGAAACTCCTTACGGAGTTTCAAAACATTTATTATATTTTAGCAAAAAAAAAGGCATCGTATGATGCCCAAATCCAGAATTAGTTGCCATTTAATTCCATAATAATATTATTACTTTATTTAATACATAATATACATTATAACGTAACTTTTATCAATATAATTGTTAACATTTTGTTAATTATCTATTTTTATATTATATTTATACTTATTTTATACTAATATATAACTATTTTTATTCTTTATTGAATTTATTTGATAATCATTTTCAATTATTGTTATTTTATTAAAAAGGAGTTGTTCACTAACTATATAGTGACACAACTCCCTAACTGTTAACTATTACTTATTAACTATTACTTATTATTCTACTACGCTAATCTTTAATAGGTTTGTTGCACCGATCTTATCTACTGGAACACCTGCAGCAATTACTACTGTATCTCCCTTTGCAACAAATCCATTAGATTCAGCAACCTTAACTGATTCTTCCATCATTTGGTCAGTTGTTTCCATTTTTCCTGAAACAACTGGGTACACTCCGAAGAATAATGCTAATTTCTTAGCTACTTTTTCATTTGGAGTAACAGCAACTATTGGACAATCTGGTCTGCATTGAGATAATCTTCCTGCTGTAGCTCCACTTTGAGTTGATGATATTATAGCTGAAGCCTTTAATTCGTAAGCAGCATTTGCAGCAGCTCTTGAAATAACTCCTGCTATAGCAGGTGTATGCTTCTTAGCTTTTGAAGTAGCTATTTCATAGCTTAATTGTGTTTCAGCTTCTACTGCTATCTTAGCCATAGTTTGAACAGCTTCTACTGGCCAATCTCCATTTGCTGATTCTCCTGATAACATGATTGCATCAGTTCCATCATATATAGCATTAGCTACGTCTGATACTTCTGCTCTTGTTGGTCTTGGGTTTCTTATCATAGAATCTAACATTTGAGTAGCTGTTATAACTGGCTTTCCAGCATTATTACATTTTTCTATTATCATCTTTTGAACTGCTGGAAGTTTTTCCATTGGTATTTCTACACCTAGGTCTCCTCTAGCAACCATTATTCCATCAGAAGCTTCTAATATAGCATCTATATTATCAACACCTTCTTGGTTTTCTATCTTTGAGAATATTTGAATGTGTTCTCCACCATTTTCAACTAAAACTTTTCTTATAGCTTCAACGTCAGCTGCTTTTCTTATGAATGATGCTGCAACTAAGTTTACTCCTATTTCACATCCGAATTTTAAGTCTGCTATATCTTTTTCTGTTAATGCAGGTAACTTAATTGCAACTCCTGGAACATTAACTCCCTTGTGAGTTCCTACAAATCCTGTATTCATAACTTTACAGTTTATCTTGTTACCTTCAATTGATTCAACTCTTAAACCAACTAAACCATCATCTATTAAAATAGTATCTCCTGGCTTAACATCGTTTGCTAATCCTTCATAAGTTACTGCACATTGAGTTGTATCACCAACTACATCTCCACCTGCATATATTGCAAAATCACTACCTGATATTAATTCAACTTTTTTAGGTTCAAACTTTCCTGTTCTGATTTCTGGACCCTTTGTATCTAACATTACAGCTATTTCTTTATTATGTTTCTTAGCTAACTCTTTTACTAAGTTTATTCTTACTGCATGTTCTGCATGATCTCCATGTGAAAAGTTATGTCTTGATGCATTCATTCCAGCTTCAATTATTTGTGATAATATTTCTGGGCTATCACTTGCTGGACCTATAGTACAAATCATCTTAGTCTTTCTCATGTATAAAACACTCCTTTAATTAAGTATATAATAACTTTTTGGGTTACCTTTAAATAATTTATTATATTTTTATTAATAAATCAAGGCTTTCTATTTATGATGATATCTCATTTGCTATTGAAAATAATTTTTCATCAAATTTTCTCTCTAATGCTAAAGCTTCATCTATATCTTGATCTATTATTTCATTATTTTTTATTCCTATTACTCTTGAAGTTTTTCCTTCTATAAGAACTTCAACTGCTCTAGATCCCATTCTAGAAGCTAAAACTCTATCTGTCACTGTAGGACTTCCACCTCTTTGGATATGTCCTAATACTGTTGCTCTAGTTTCAACTCCAGTAACACCTTCAACATATTTTGCTAATTCTTGAGCTCCCCCAACACCTTCAGCTAGTAATACTAAGTTGTGAATTTTTCCTTTTTGCTTTCCTTCTAATATTATTTTGCAAAGCTCATCTTTATCAAAACCTTTTTCAGGTGTAATTATATATTCAGCTCCACCTGCTATACCTGCATATAAAGCTATATCTCCACAATCTCTTCCCATAACTTCCACTATTGATACTCTTTCATGAGAAGTAGATGTATCTCTAATTTTATCTATTGCATCTATTACTGTATTTAAAGCTGTGTCAAATCCTATTGTTAAATCAGTATAAGTTAAATCATTATCTATAGTTCCTGGTAAACCTACAGTCTTTACACCTAGCTTTGATAAAAGCTTAGCTCCTGTAAATGATCCATCTCCACCAATTACAACTAATGCATCAACGCCATAAGCCTTTAATATCTTAGTAGCTCTAATTCTTACTTCTTCCTTTTTAAATTCAAGACATCTAGCAGTTCTTAATATAGTACCTCCTCTATGGATGATATCAGAAACTGATTTTCTATCCATTGGGAATAGTTCCCCATTAATTAACCCACTATATCCTCTTTGAACTCCCATTACTTCAATACCATGATGTAAAGCAGTTCTTACAACGGCTCTTATTGCTGCGTTCATTCCTGGAGCATCTCCACCACTAGTTAAAATAGCTATTTTTTTCATGTTGTTCCTCCTTAACACCACCGGGACAAAGGTTGTCCCACAATATGTGGAATTTTCCATTTTTTATTTACTATAATAATTTTAATTTTTACCACATTAATAATTTTTTACTATTTTTTATCATCTTTTTTTATTGTACTTGCTTAATTCAGTTTATGCAACTAAAATAACTGCAATAATCTGATTTTTATCGACTTTTTTTTTATTCTTTCTAAGTTATATTATAACCTAACTTACTTCTATTTATATATGAATAAATAATTTTTTTCTTATTTTATCTTCTGTAAATTTTTTTATTTATTTTTTCTATACTTATATGTAAAAATTAACATTTAAATATATTAATTTAATAAAATAATGAAGTTTATAAATGCTAAATTTTGTATTTTTTTGATTAGCAATTATAAACTTCAATTAATTTATTCTATAACTTTTACATTTTCATCTCCCATGATTTCTTTGAAATAAATTACTGCATCCGATTCAAGGTTTACCCAGATATTCTTTGGCATCCTATAACTTTTTCTATCATCTTCAGTAAACAAATATACGGTAGTATCTCCTTTATAATAATCAGGCATTTTTTTCAATTCTTGCATCAATGCCTTTCCTTCTTGGAAATTCTTAGATCTAATATATACTTTTGATGTATTTATTTTTTCTAAAGGTTCAATACTTTCACATATTAACTTTGGAAGTTCATCTTCCTTAATACTTACTCTTCCTTTAATAACTACTAATCCATCTTCTCTTAAATTTTCTCTAACCTTATCTAATGTTTTTGGAAATACTATAACTTCTATAATACCTGTTAAGTCTTCGAGCTTTAAGAAGGCCATCATAGTATTATTTCTAGTTATCTTTTGATTATACTCTGCAATTATTCCTCCAAGTATTACTCTTTCTTCATCATGAATTATTTCTTCAGGTAAATCATTGGGATTAAAATTTTCTTTTATTATCTCATATGACTTATATATCTTTTCTATATTAGTAGATGTTTGTACTTTAAGACTATCTGCATACTCATCTAGAGGATGTCCTGATAAGTATAAACCTGTCATTTCTTTTTCCATGGACAATAGATTTTTCTTTGCAAACTCTTTTATATTTGGATAATTAATTTCTGGAAGTTCGATTTCCTCCTCAACTCCAAATAAACTAATTTGCCCATCTATATTTCTCTTTTTCTCATTAGCTACTCCATCCATTAATTTTTCATATACAGCTAATAATTTTGATCTATAAACATCAAAGCAATCTAAGGCTCCTGCTTTTATTAAACTTTCAATAGCTCTCTTATTAATTGATGACAAATCTATCTTATTAATGAAATCCATCAATGATTCGAATGAACCTTTTTTATTTCGAGATTCTACTATAGCTTCAACAACATTAAACCCTACATTTTTCACAGCGGCTAATCCAAAAATAATTTTATCACCCTTAACAGTAAACTTTGAGTAACTCTCATTTATATCAGGTGGTAGCACTTGTATTCCTAAACTTTCTGCAAAAGCAATATAGTGAGCTACTTTTTCACTAGTACCCATAACTGAGTTAAGCATAGCTGCTATTGTTTCAACAGGATAGTATTTCATTAAGTATGCAGTTTGATATCCTATGACTGCATAGGCCGCTGCATGTGATTTATTAAATGCATAGGAAGCAAAGTCCATCATCTGATCAAATATCTTATTTGCAGCTTCTTCTGATATTCCATTTCTCTTACATCCTGGAACTTCTATATTTCCATTCTCATCGACTACTCCATATATAAAGTTTTTACGTTCTTCTTCCATAACCTTATGTTTTTTCTTAGACATGGCTCTTCTTACAAGGTCACTTCTTCCCATAGAATATCCAGCTAGTTTTCTCACTATCTCCATAACTTGCTCTTGATAAACCATTACTCCATAGGTAACATTTAATATATCTTCTAATTCAGGTGTCTCGTATTTAGCCTTGCCTGGATTCTGTTTACACTCTACATATCTAGGAATTTCAGCCATTGGGCCAGGTCTATAAAGAGAAATACCAGCTATAATATCTTCGAAACAGTCTGGTTTTAATTCCTTCATAAAGGATGTCATACCTGGAGACTCTAATTGGAATACTCCTGCTGTTTTGCCTTCTCCAATCATTTTATATACTTCTTTATCTTCAAATCCTATCTTATCTAAATTGACTTCTACTCCTTGGTTTTCCTTTATCATTTTAACAGCATCACTAATAACTGTTAAGGTTCTAAGTCCAAGAAAGTCCATTTTTAGTAGGCCCAATTCCTCTAATGTCGTCATATCAAACTGTGCAACAATGGAGTCTTCATTTTTTTGAAGTGGTACATACTCTACTAGAGGTTTAGACGCTATTACTACCCCTGCTGCATGTGTAGATGAATGCCTAGGTAGCCCCTCTAAGTCTTTACTAACATCTATAAGCTGCTTTACTCTCTCTTCATTGTTATAAGCTGCTTTTAATTCTGGATTCATCTCTAAAGCTTTATCTATTGTAATTCCAAGCATGGTAGGAATCATCTTAGCTATCCTATCTACTTCTGCATAAGAATAATTCATAGCTCTACCTACATCTCTAATACAAGCTCTAGGTGCCATAGTTCCAAAGGTTATAATTTGAGATACATTGTTTATTCCATACTTATCAACAACATAGTCTATAACTTCCTGTCTTCTTTCATAACAGAAATCAGAATCTATATCTGGCATACTTACTCTTTCTGGATTCAAAAATCTTTCAAAAAGCAAGCTATATTTTATTGGATCTATCTTAGTTATTCCTAGCGTATATGCTACTATTGATCCAGCTGCTGATCCACGCCCTGGTCCTGTTGGTATCCCATTTTCGTTAGAAAATCTAATAAAATCCCACGTAATTAAGAAATAATCTACATATCCCATTTGCTTAATTACTGATAATTCATACTCTAATCTTTCAATATATCCACAAGCTTCTTCATTTTCTTTATAATAATCCACAAATTCTTCAACATTCAGTGGTTTATTTAAAAATTGATTGAATATGTCATATCTTTCAATCAATCCTGAATAGCAAAGATTCTTTAAATAATCGTAAGGTTCAATACCTTCTGGTACTGGGAATTTAGGTAATTTCGATACATGAAATTCATAATCAAAATTACATTCTTCAGCTATTTTAGTTGTATTTTCTAATGCCTCTGGAATATAAGAAAACATATCCCACATTTCCTCTGGAGACTTCAAATAAAATTGGTCTGAAGGATATCTTCTTCTATTTGGGTCATCCACTGTCTTTGCAGTCTGGATGCACATTAGAATATCATGAGACGCTGAATCTCTCTGATTTATGTAATGAACATCATTAGTGGCTACTAATGGGATTCCCGTTTCTTTAGATAACTTAATATTTGCTTCTGTTACCTTCCTTTGTTCATCCATTCCATGATTTTGTATTTCTAAATAAAATCCCTCTTTAAAGATATCTTTATATAAAAGTGCTACTTCTTTAGCCTTTTCATAATTATCTTTAAGATGCCAGTATTGGACTTCTCCTCCTAGACATGCACTTAGAGCTATAATCCCCTCACTGTGCTCTCTTAAGAAATCATGGTCAATCCTTGGCTTATAGTAAAAACCTCTAATGGATGCCTCTGATACTATTTCCATTAGATTTTTATATCCTTCTTCATTCTTAACTAATAAAACAAGGTGATGTGTACTATTTTCCTTATCACTTATCTTAATATCCATGGACTTTGCAGCAACATAAACTTCACAACCAAGTATAGGCTTAATACCTTGTTCTACAGCCTCTTTGTAGAAGGCTACACAACCATACATAACTCCATGATCAGTTATAGCAATACTATCCATTCCTAACTCTTTAGCTTTACTTATTACGTTCTCTATTTTCCCAGAACCATCAAGTAAGCTATATTCAGTGTGAAGATGCAAGTGCGTAAATTTCTTTTCCAAATAAACACCTCCTGGAGAAGCTGAACAAGTCAGCTTCTAATGAATAATGAAAAATGAATAATGAATAATGAAGGAAGTAATTTGTTCCAAATTACTAAAAAAGAATTTAATAAAAAAACTCCTAATGGAGTTTTCCCATTAATTCTTCATTTTACATTCTTCATTTTACATTCTTTTAGTATGTTCCTGATCTAATTTCTTCTGCTATTTTTTCTATTTTTCTTAATCTATGATTAACTCCAGATTTACCTACTGGAGGCTCTAGCATCTCTCCAAGTTCTTTTAATGACTCATCTGGATAGCTTAATCTTAATTCTGCTATTTCTCTTAAATTTTGAGGTAATCTTTGTAGACCTATTTCTCTTTGTATAAGCTTTATACTTTCAACCTGTCTAACTGCTGCATTAACTGTCTTACTTAGATTAGCAGTTTCACAATTCACAAGTCTATTCACATTATTTCTCATTTCCTTCATTATCCTTATATTTTCTAATTCTAATAATGAAGTATGTGCTCCAATTATACTTAATAGATTTGAGATTTGCTCTCCTTCTTTTAAGTATATAATAAAACTATTTTTTCTTTGTATAACTTTAGAGTTTAATCCAAAAGTGTTAATAAGAGCAGATAGGTCTCTCGCATATTCCTCACTATGAGTCACGAATTCTAGGTGATAGGTTTTTTCTGGGTTACTAATACTACCCCCACCTATAAATGCACCTCTTATATATGCTCTTTTTAATTCATCTGAACTAACCATACTTTTATCTATTCTATAATTTAAAGTTAATACACCTTCTACTTCTGTAAGTATTCCTGTATCTCTTAAAAGATCCCTAACTCCCATTTCTTCTTCTATAAGAACCATATATATATTATTCTTCTTTAGAGAGTTACTTTTCTTAACCATTAGTTTTGAATGTATATTAAAATGCTCCTTAAGCAAACTAAATATATGTCTTGCAGATGCAGGATTTTCAGTAGTAATTCTAAATGCTAAGCCTAATCCACTAAAAGATATTGTTCCACTCACCTTCATTATAGCTGAGATTTCTGCTAATGCTTCCTCTTTAGTTAATTCTGAATATCTACATATTTCCCCTTTTACTTTTGATGAAAATGACATATTGCCTCTTTCTCCTTATTACTATTCTTATCAAGTTATTATAACATAAATAGTAATAAAAATTTAGATGTAAATTATAGCTTAATATAACTTAAATATATATCTGAATTACTAAATAATCCTCAACTAATCTAGCATACATATATCCTTTATATTTTTTAACTATTTTTTTTATATTATAAAGTCCATATCCTCTTCCATTCCCCTTGCTCGAAAAACCCTTCTTAAAAAAAGCTTCAATTTCGTCAGGTTTTATATTTAATCCAGAGATATTGTTTTTTACTTCTATCTTATATCTTTCTAATTTGCTTATATCTATATTTATATCTTTATTAGTAGCATTTTTAGTGGCTTCTATTGCATTGTTTAATAAATTGCTAAGTATAATTGTAATTTCCGTATCATCAAGTAAGGACTCTTCCAAATTTGTTTTTATTTCATAATTCAATCTAATTCTTAATTGATTACATTCCTCCACTTTACTATATAAAACTGCTTTTATTATTGTACTTTCAACATCTAAAATATCACTTAGAACATTTGTATTTTCAATGTTTCCGATATATTTCCCTGCTCTCTCCCTAAGTTCTGGAACACTTTCAGACACTTGAATCATTGAGTAAATCATTCCTATATGATTTTTATACTCATGCTCAGTAGCCTTTATATTTTGAATTATTTCATCCAATAAAGGATTATAAGTATTTTTCACTTCTATATTTTTATTTTTTATTATTGTGCTATGTAATCCTCTATAAAAACTTATATTAAATATTATGTTAACGAAAATAAGAAAGTTAATCTCAATTATAGTAGTATTAGCTAACACATCACTATCATATATTATTTTTAATATCATAAAAAACATAAATATGTTTAAAAGAATATTTGATGCT